>DATEKX010000508.1:0-3355 GCA_035277165.1 Blastocatellia bacterium
TAAACATGAAAAGGATATGTAATACTAGATTTATAATTCGCTACTGGCTGGCTTTTGTTTCGCCTGTGCTTTTGCTCGTCGCAATCACATCTTCATCAGCAGAAAATAACGAATCACCTGTCTCTACTTCCAATCTGCATCAATGGGGCGCGGTGACTTTGTTTCACGGTCTGCCGTCGAATCACGTGCGCGCTATCGCTCAAGACGGCGAAGGCATGATGTGGTTTGGAACAGACGGCGGGCTTGCTAAATATGACGGTCGTCGCATTCAGAAGATAGTCGTTGATGCGCTGCCCACAGGCCGAGTGCGCGCGCTCAAACTAGATAGCGATGGCGTTTTGTGGGTTGGAACAGATAGCGGCGCGGCGCGTTTGGTCGCGGGCGAATTCAAGCCAATTGCTGAAACCGAAGGCAAAGCCGTCACAGCAATCATCCTGCCTGAGCAAGGCCGCGCTGTGATGGTAAGCGAGCAAGGAACTGTTTTCGATTGCTCGACGAAACCCGATGGATCGCTCGCCGTGCAAACAATCGAGCCGCGAGACAGCGCGCTTCTCAACGTTGATTCCGGTGGCCGCGCGCCGCTTCAACTCACAAGTCTCGCGTTGATTGATAACTCATTGATCGTCGGCACGCACAGTCGCGGGCTGCTTTCAATCGAACAGCGCGATGTGAAAGAGATCAACAGCCGCCCGCGCGCTTTCTTTGTCGAAGCGATTGAGACAGACGCAAACGGGCGGCTGTGGTTTGGCGCGCAGACTACGAGCGAAGACAGCGGTCTATATGTAAATCGCGACCTGCTTCATCCCGAAAAAGTCAGCGCAGGGCTTGGCACTGTGACCGCTCTGAAATTCGATGCGCGCGATGACCTGTGGGTCGGAACGGATGGACAAGGCGCTTTTCGCTATCGAGACTCGCGCAGGTTCGATCATTTCACATTCGAGAACACGGCGGGCGGTTTGCGGTCGAATCGCATCTACTCTGTCTTCGTTGATCGCGAAGGCGTTGCGTGGTTCGGCACGGATCGCGGAGTCTGTCGCTATGACTCGCACGGCCTGCGGACAGAGCGAGTCTCGGATGATGCGGAGAGCAATTTTACGCGCGTGCTGTTTCAAGCAAGCGATGGCGCGTTGTGGTGTGGAACAAATCGCGGTTTGTTCGTGCGTGACAATGCCGGTTGGCAACAGATCGAAACCTTGCGCAGCAAGACCGTTCATTCGATTGCAGAAGACCCGCAGGGACACTTGCTTGTGGGCACTGGTGCGGGTTTGTTCGTTCAACAAAAAGGAGTGGCGAACGAGTTCTCGCGAATTGATGCAAGTTCGGTAAACGGCGACAACATCCGAGCGATAGAAATCTTTCGAGGCGCAGTCTACATTGCCAACTTCGGTCGCGGCGTTGAGCGGCTTGATGCAACCAGGCGAACGCTTATCTGGCCGACGGAATCCGCCGATGCGCGCGAACGACAAGTCATCAGCTTTCACGCAGAGAAAGACGAGCGATTGTGGATTGGCACAGCCGAAGCTGGAGTATACATATTCGACGGCCAGCAAGTAACAACTAATCCTGCGCTCTCCGGGCTTCAAGGCGCGGCTGTGCGAGCAATAGATTCTGCAACAAGCAATGTGTTGTGGCTGGCAACAGCGCGCGGGCTTTACGCGCTGCGGTCAGGCAAACTGCTTCACATTATCGAGGGCAGCGATGCGCGTAGCGTTGTCGCTGTGCCCGATTCACAACAGATTGCGTGGTGCGCGACGGACAGTGGATTGCAGAAGGTTCTGTTAGATGATGCGGATGGCGCGGTTACTGCAAGAGTAGACGCTGAACAGGGCTTGCCGTCTCAAAACACGTTCGCGATTCTCAATGTGCGTTCTCAGACAACTGATGAAACAATCTGGATAGGAACGAATCGAGGCGTTGCGCGATACGAACCGGGGCGGATTGCGCCGCTTTTGTTTGCGACTCGCGTGATGGGCAAACGCATCTTCACGCGCGAAGAAGTGCGCGCAGGTCTGAGCCTTGAATACCCACAGAACAGCATCGCGCTCGATGTTGCCGCAACCAGCAGTCGCACTTTTCCTGAGCAGTTTCAATATTCGTTCTCTGTTTTCGATTCGGGCGGAAAGCTTATCAAGCAGAAGCTGTCGCGCGATTCGCAACTGCTATTAGAAAACCTTCGCGCAGGGCTTTATCGCATCAAAGCGCGCGCGTTCACGAATGATCTGGTGGCGTCTGAACCGCTGACGTTCGAGTTCACAGTTGCCCGCGCGCCTTTTCCATGGACATCGACCGCGCTATCGGTTTTGCTGGTGCTGGCGCTGGTCGCTGTGTGGTGGGGTTATCGCCAGAACCGCAGGCTCGCTCGAACGAATGATGCGCTGAAAGGCGCGAACCGCCAGCTTGCCGACACGCGCTTACAGCTTGCGAGCGAGACCGAAGCCGAGCGGCGTCGAATAGCGCGCGACCTGCATGATCAAACGCTTGCAGACCTGAGGCGATTGTTGCTGCTCACAGATCAATTGCCCGCAACCAGAGACAACGGCCACACGAGCGTAGAGCCTATTCAGTTTCGATCAGAGATTGAATCCATTTCGACAGAGATTCGTCGCATCTGCGAAGACCTGAGTCCATCGGCGCTCGCAAACGTTGGGCTTGCGGCTGCGCTTGAATGGGCGCTGGCAAATGGTGTGGCGCAGTTGCCCGACGAACAGAAATTCGATTACGAGTTCGAGTGCGACGAAGGGCTTGAAGAAAAATTGCAGATTGCGCCCGGAGTGCAGATTCAAATCTATCGCATAGTTCAAGAGACCGTAAATAACATCTGCCGTCATGCGGGCGCAACTCATGTAAAACTGGCTGTGATGATTGAACCGGACGGCGGGTTATTGATTCGACTCGAAGACAACGGACGGGGATTTGATCCAAAGAGCAGGACTGCAAGAACGAGTCGCGGGCTGACAAACATTCGCTCGCGCGCAAGCCTCATCGAAGCTGACGCGAGTTGGAGCAAACGAGCAGAAGGCGGCATGTTGTTTACCTTGCGCAAGCCTGCAAACAAAATACATGTTTGATCACCACTGCCGATTCACCGCAGAAGCGCAGAGGGTAAATAGTTTTTCTCTGCGTAATCTCTGCGTCCTCTGCGCCTCTGCGGTGAACTCTCTTCATTACAGTTACAATCTTCATTTCATTGGTGTAGGATTCAAAAATGACGCAGCCTTTAGTTGGCGTGATAATGGGTTCAAAATCCGACTGGGAAACGATGTCGCATGCGGCTCAGACTCTAGAAGCTCTCGGCGTTCCTTTCGAGGTTCGCGTCGTGTCTGCTCATCGCACTCCCGATTTACTTTTTGAATAT
>DATEKX010000509.1:0-5426 GCA_035277165.1 Blastocatellia bacterium
ATCCGAGGATGTGGGCTAGATGCTGACACCCGCGCAGCGGGTTATTTAAAAATACGATCTAAGATAAATCCCGTTTGTAAAGAAAGCGATTTACGTTGCAAACAAGGTGAGAGGTCAGGAACTTCTATTGAAGAAGTCCGAGCACGTCCTTCGCTGTTTGACTATGTGCAGGATTCGCGCAATCAACTGTGAGGCCGACTTTGCCTTCGGCGATTGCTTCATCGTAGTCCGTGGGCGGCGCGCGTCGCAGCAAACGCGCCTCGTAGATCATTCGACCGAGCGTGCTGAGTATCGCGCCGAGCATGGATAACTCGAACAGGATTATTCCGAACGGCCAAGGCGATACAATAGGCATTCCGCCCGTGACCAGACCTACGCTCTGAGATGTCCAGACGGTCAATGTCACGGCTAAGCCCGCGCCTATCAACCCGCCCGCAATCGCAAAAATACCTATGCGAGATTTATCTTCGTGTGCTTCGACGTGAACAGGCTCGGATGACATAAGCGTGATTTGAGAGTGCGGCACTCCTGCGCGCTCTAGCTTCGTGAGAGCCTCAATCGCTTCATCGTGAGAGTTGAAGATTGCACGGATTGTTTCCATAACATTCGGCTGATTCTTCAAGCGTTTTCTAATCCCACGACGGGCTCGCTTGCGCCAACGGCTTCTTTATCCATTGCGCGTTTGTTGAATCCTTCTTTGTATTCCCAAACGGCGATGATCGGGAACAGTTTTGTGAAGAGCGCATAAAGCAAAACGAAATAGCCGAACATGCCTGCCGTCAACGCTATCTCTACCCACGTCGGCTTGTAGGCTCCCCAGTTGAACGTCAGTCGCGGGTGCGATAGCGTCGGCACGATTATCAGGAAACGCTCAAGCCACATCCCCACGACTATGCACACTGAAGCGATGACAGTCCCTTTGATAGTCCTCAAACGTTTGAATGCCAGTATCGGCGCGGGAATGAGAAAACAGCAAACCACCATCGTCCAGAACAGAGGCGAAAACGCGCCGCTCACTTTCGATCTGAAAACGGCCATCTCCGAAGGCTCGTTGCCGTACCACGTCGTCAGGTACTCTGCGAAGGTAAAGTAGAACCAGATCAAACTCATCGTCAGCAACAGCAGCCCCAGATTGTTGAAGTGAATGGGTCGCAAATATTGTTCGAGATGAAAGACGCGGCGAATCACTGCCATCGCAACGATCAGCGCGGCGATGCCTGAAAAGATCGCGCCCGCGACGAAGTAAGGCCCGAACATCGTCGAGTTCCACATCGGATTGATCGTCATGGCGAAATCCCAGGACACGATTGTGTGAACCGATACGGCTACGGGAATGATGATGACGGCCATCACGCGCACGGCTTTTTCAAGCCTGCTCCATTGAAGCTGTGTCCCGCGCCAGCCCAGACTGAGCGCGCCGTAAATGCGCCGCCTGACGCCTTTTGATTTGTCGCGCACGAGCGCCAGATCCGGTATCAGCGGAAGATAAAGATATATCAGCGAGCCGAGCAGGTAAGTATTTATCGCGAAGAAATCCCACATCAGCGGCGAGCGATAATTGGGCCAAAGCTGGCGCTCGTTCGGATAAGGCGCGAGCCAGTAAAAAAGCTCAGGGCGACCCAGATGAATGATCGGAAACAACGCTCCGATCATCAACGCGAATACGGTTATCGCTTCGGCGCATCGGGTGACGGGCCTGCGCCATTCGGCTCCCGTCACGCGCAGTATCGCAGATATCAAAGTGCCCGCGTGCGATATGCCTATCCAGAAAACGAAGTTGGTTATATCGAACGCCCACATCACGGGCCGGTTAAGTCCCCACACGCCTATGCCGCGCGTAAGCTGGAGGCCGAAAGCGACAATGGCCGCAAGCATCAAAGCGCCGCTTGCGGCAACCGTGACGTACCACCAGCGGCCCGTCTTCATCACAGGCTGAAGCAATTCGCTATTGATCTTTGCATCCGTCGGTCTGGTGATTTGCATAATTAAAAATTAAAAATTGAGAATTAAGAATTAAGAGCCTTTCAGAACCAATTCTGCAAGCATTTTTAATTTTTAATTCTTAATTTTTAATTCCATACTAATCGCCTTTGTTCAAATAAATGACTCGCGGCTTGGTGCCCAGTTCTTCAAGCAAATGTGACGCGCGATTGCTTTTCGCAAGTCGCGCGACTTCGCTCGCGGGGTCAGCGATGTTGCCGAACGTCATGGCTCGCGCAGTGCAAGATTGAACGCAGGCCGGTGTAACGTCGCCGTCTCGCACCTCGCGCCCTTCGTCGCGAGCCTTATCCTCGCCTTTGCGAATGCGCTGGATGCAGAAGGTACATTTTTCCATCACGCCGCGCGAGCGAATGGACACTTCGGGGTTCAAAGATTTCTCTAACGGCGCGGGCCACACGGGGTCATAAAAATTGAAGAAGCGCACGGTGTACGGGCAGTTGTTTGCGCAGTAGCGAGTGCCAACGCAGCGATTGTAGACCTGCGCGTTCAATCCTTCTTCAGTATGATAAGTTGCATAGACCGGGCAGACAGGCTCGCACGGCGCTTCTTCGCAGTGCTGGCAGAGCACTGGCCGAAATCGCGCGCGCACATCCGGGTATTCGCCTTCAAAGTAACGCTCGACTCGAATCCAGTTGATCGAGCGACCGAGCGCGGCTTCTTCCTGGCCCGCGATGCGAACATTGTTTTCGACGTTACAGGCCACGACGCAAGCTTCGCATCCCGTGCAACGGTCGAGGTCAATCACCATAGCCCATTGCGGTTTCTTCGACTCGTTTCTTTCGGCCATTTTAGATTTCCTATCTCGATCTATCGTTCTCGATCTTCTCAAGCAAGTCGGTTCCGAATCTGATGAGGTTTGCTTCGCCTGCCGCCTTAGACACTTTTGCGGGATAGATCATTTTTAGTGATGAAGCCGATCCAATAGCTGCCTGCGGAAGCAGCGCCGCAACGTTCGCGCCGCGATCTTTGGCATAGCGACCATAAGCTGTATGGCCTTGACCAAAGGGCATCGCTATCGTGTCTGGTCGAATCGCCGGGTATAGCACAGCAGGCACACGCAATGAACCGTGCCGTGTGACGACTTCAACAAGGTCGCCGTCGGCAATGCCGAGCGACGCGGCAGTCTTCGGATTTACCTCAACCCAGCTTCCCCACATCACGCCGGTCATCGAGTCAGGCAGTTCTTGAAGTCCTGGCAAATTAGCAAACGAGCCGTCACCAAGCGTCGGATGCTCATAAATCATCAGGTTCAGTGAATACTCTTCACCGGTCGCTGGTTGCGGTTCGACGAAACTCATGTTCTTCAACGTTTCAACTGTCGGCGGCGCGGCTCCTGTATCCGCGTTTGTTGGCTGCGTTGCGGATTCCGCCTCGCCCACCCACACGCCGCGCTCGGCGAAAGTTTTCCAGAAGTCTTCCGGGTTTTCGTCTGCCTTGATAGAGCCGCGACGCTTCGAGAGGTCGGCAGCCGATTGTTTGACTATATCTTCTGCCGATGCGAATGGAAGCGCCGCCGCCACTTCGCCTCCAAGTTCGCGGCTGACGGCGAGCAATACGTCCGCCGTCTGCTTTGTGTTGAGTTGAGGTTTCAAGACTGGCTGCGAAAGCGTAATGACCATGCCTTTCGTCGCCGGGTAAGAAGATTGAATGTCCCAGCTTTCAAATGAAGTGTGGTCGGGCAAGACGAGGTCGGACATCGCCGCAGTCTCGTCCATAAACGATGAAAAGCTGGCGATAAAGGGGCCTGCAGCAAGCTTGTCCAGAATGTGCGGAGTGATGTGAGCCGGATTGAACCTGTGAATCAACAGCGCGCTATATGCTTTACCGGAAAGCAGCGCCGGGAGATAGTTCGGAGGGAGTTTCCCTCCGAGCGGATATTCAATGCGCAGCTTCTCAAGCGGGCCGTAATAGTCGCTGGGCTGCGGCAGAATCACTCCGCCCCGCTTCTGTGTATTGGCGACAAGGTGATTCAACAGTTCGGCGGCTGCTCTTTTGTTTGAATTGCTGCTGCCTATTGCCAGCGGGCGTTCGCTTGTTGCAAACTCGCGCGCTATGCGAATGATCTTGTCTGCCGGAAGATCAATCGCTTCGGCAGATTTTTCGGGCGCGAATGCTTCAAGCTCTTTAATGAATTCAGGCGAAAGCGGAACCCTGCTCAACCCTTCGCGCGCAATGACCTGCGCTATTGCGAGCGCAAGCAGGTTTTCCTTGTCTACGGCGGCAGGCAGCCATTCGTCTGCGTTGGCTGCCGTAAGCGACATTCGCGGCTCGGTGTGAACGAACCTGCCGCGAGCCTTGCCCGTTGCTCGGCGAAACTCGCCATACGCGAGCGAATACATCACGGGCGAGCGCCACGTCTCAAGGAAACGCTCGCCAAAAGAGAGCAGATAAGTTGCGTTTGCTATGTCAAAAACAATATTGCCATTTTGGCGTTCCCATGAGATCTCTCGTGCCCCTTCTTCGTTGAACAACGGCAGTGTCAGGAGCGGAGTTCCCCCATAAGCGCGCATCAATCGCGTGGCGACATGCGCGGTCACGCCTCGCAGATCGGTCGTGAGGAATGCGGATGAATCCTGTCGGCCCTGCGCTTTTATCTCGCGCAATTTGTCTGCGAGAGTTTTAATAGCTTCATCCCAACTGATCTCTTCAAACTGGCCAGAGCCGCGCTCGCCCGCGCGCTTCAACGGGCCGCGAATGCGGTCGGGGTTGTAAAGCATTTGAAGTCCGGCTTGCCCTCGCGCGCACAGCGCGCCGCGATTCACAGGATGAAGCGGATTGCCTTCGATTTTGTTCGCCTTGTGCTCGCGCGTGCGAACGACTATGCCGCACCCGGCGTCGCACATCGCGCACGTGCTTGCTTTCCAGTAATCCAGCCCCGGCACGTATTCATTATCCGGGATCAATGCCGGGATCAACTTGTTCTCAGGATGCCCGCAGGCGGAAAGCACAGTCGCGCCTGTTGCGCCTACGCCTGTCAGGATTATGAATTCGCGACGTTTCATAAATTGATTTTCGGATTTCTTCAACGATGGCAGACGTAACAATCTATGCTTGCCTGCCGCGCGCGATGACAATCCATGCACCATCCCATCGTTTGATTAATCTCTCGCCGCAATTTGTGAGACTCGGCTACATTGCCGTGACACTCAGCGCAATCAACTCCCGCGCGCGTGTGCGGCTTGTGCGTGAAAAAGACATTGGCTTCTTTTTCAAACCAGTAGACGCGCGCCCACTGAGGCTGTTCGCCGCGTTCGTTTATGGCTGTGAGCTTTACGATTTCGGGGCTGTCTGTCTTTTCAACCACGTGACAGACCATACAGGTTTCCGTGTTCGGTATAGTCGCGTGCGGCGACTTGTCCGCGTGCTCGTGACAGTAAGCGCAGTTTAGTTCGGGGCCGCCTTTTTTTGTGACGTGTTGCCAGTGA
>DATEKX010000510.1:0-2273 GCA_035277165.1 Blastocatellia bacterium
CAAAGCGATGACAGAATTGTAATTCAGCAGATTTCAAATCACTCATTGCCTCCGGCAATCCGGGCAGGGACAAGCCCTGCCCCTACAGTATATTTCAACAGTGTCATATTGCCGCCCGTATGGGTGGTGACCTCAAAAGCTGATTTCGAGTATCTATTGTGCGTGGCCGGTGGAGTGGAAATATTTTATGGAGCGAACGCACACAAACTACGTGAAAGATGAATACGAAACAGCCTCTGGAGTAAGGCGAGCCTTAGCCGCGTCTTTGATGGAAACCGAAGACGCGCGCGGTCGCCGAACCGATTCCACATTCGATGATCTCGCCAGGCCGAGCGAGAAGGCGCGAGCGACGGGTGCCACGACTGAGTCGCCGTCGCTCGCTGCGCAGGGGTCGCCATCGTTAGAACGGACGATGGCGGCTCAATCTAAACCGCGCGGCAAATGGAATCGAATTCCGCTGTGGGGATGGTGGGTCGGCGGCAGCGCGATGATTTTAGCCGTCTGCCTGCTCTTATTTTTTCTTGTATCGAAAGACCCCGGATTTACTCTGATCGTCAGAGGTGCGCCGTCCGGCAGCGATGTCTTTGTCGATAATAAATCGCTCGGCAATATGCGCGCGGACGGGACTATAAGAGTTGCGTTTCTCGAAGCAGGGAAGCGAGTCGTGCGCGTTTCGCGTCAGGGCTTTGAAGACTTCAATACTTCTGTGATCGGTAAAGACGGCGAAACGAAATCTATCCCCTACTCCGGGCAGGCTGTTGACGGCCCCGTAGAGCTTACAGAGATTGACTACACAGGCCCGATGTTATTCGTAAAAGCGGGCGAGTTCATCATGGGCGATGATAATCACGAACAGAATGAAAAGCCCGCGCACAAAGTTACATTGCCCGATTACTACATAGACAAATTCGAGGTCACCAACGCGCAGTACAAGCGGTTTTGCGACGAAACCAAACGCCCCTTTCCGACCAATCCGCACTGGGACCCGCAGTACTTCAACAGTAACCCGGACGCGCCTGTGGTCGGAGTCAACTGGAACGACGCAGCAGCCTATGCGCGATGGGCGGGCAAACGTTTGCCTACGGAACAGGAATGGGAGAAGGCCGCAAGCTGGGGCCCCGATGCGCAACAGAAACGACAGTGGCCGTGGGGCAATAGCCCTGAACCGAGCCGGTCTGATTTAGGTTCAGACCACCCGAACTCCGTAGGTCAGCGACCCGGCGGCGCAAGCGCATACGGCGTGCAAGACATGGCTGGCAGCGTCGCCGAATGGGTTGACGCTTCGTATCAGCCCTACCCGGGTGGGCAGGCGGCAGACGCGAATTTCGGGACGAAGAATCGTGTGGTGCGCGGCGGCCATTTCAGGCTCGACATCAATGATGTCAGAACAACGGCCCGCTATTATCACGGACCCGAATTCGAGATAGCCGAAAAGAAACTGAGAAGCTGGTTGACAGGATTTCGATGCGCGGTATCGGCAGACGATCCGAAGCTCAAAGAATTTCTGCGCGCGAGAACTTCCGGCAAATGACCGGATGAGAGGACATATTATGCGAACTCGATTATTGATAGCTGCTGTGGCTTGCGGATTACTGACTTTCTCAAATTCCGTAGCGCAAACTGACAAGCTCGTTTGGGACAAGGATGTTTCAGCCGTTAAGCGCGTAGCCAAACCGGGCCGCAAGCCAGGCCCGCGCCGTCGGCCCGTTATGCAAGCGCCGCTGCTGACAATTCAGTATCGCTTGATTAAGCGCGCAGAGGGCGGAGGCTTTTCTGATACGAGCCCCTCGACAGTCTTTTTCACAGGCGATCAGGTGAAGATAGCGATCACGCCTAATCAAGACGGCTACCTTTACATAATTCACAACACGCAGGGCAGCGACGGCCAGTTGGTGTTCCCGGATTCGCGCATTAACAACGGATTGAATTTCGTCAACAAGGATAAAGAGTACATCGTGCCCGGTTCGTGTCCACGGTTTACGAACCCGAAGGATTGCTGGTACCAAATGGATGAAGTCGCGGGGCGCGAAGATTTCACTCTCGTTTTCAGTCGCGATGCGATATCGAGCTTGCCCAATCAGGCCATAGGCAATGGCGGCGTGATCAAACAGGACACGATTCGCGAGATCAGAAAACAATCGAACCAGAATATAGAAGAGACAAGTCTGCGCAAAGGAATAGGCGCGGGCAATTATGTCATCTGGGTCAAGAATAAAAATAGGAACGATACCGAAGAACTCATCTACACCATAGGGATTGCTCACACAGCAGAG
>DATEKX010000511.1:0-2319 GCA_035277165.1 Blastocatellia bacterium
GCGACGCCTTGCTTCAAAACTTTGTCGCGGTCTACGTCGGCGTAGATTTGCGGGATGCCCGCCGAGAAGGCCGAATTCACGCCCGCGAGTTCAGGCCGCTTGCGACAGGCTTCGAGGAATCTCTGCAAGTTCTGATCGAGAAAATCTACAGTCCCGCCGCTCTTATCCTGAAGCCACAACGAAAACCCGCCCGCCGCTCCGAGTCCCGGAATCGAGGGCGGCATAAGAGCTATTGTCACAGCTTCGGGAACCTGAGCTGTTAACTCGGCATTCACTCTCCTCGCAATTGCCTGAGCTTCCAGTTCCGAAGTGTGTCGCTCGTGCCAGGGGTCGAGGATTACAAAGAAGAAGCCGTTATAGCTGGCCGATACGCGGGTCAACAGACTGAATCCGCCAATCGTGTTGTAATCTTTTATGCCTTCGGTTTTATCGAGTATGGCTTCGACCTTTCGGCACACCTGATCTGTCCGTTCAAGCGAAGCCGCGGGCGGCAACTGCACATTCAACAACAGGTAGCCATAATCTTCATCAGGGAGAAAGCTCGTAGGCAGTTGCTTGCCCAGGATCGCGTCCAGACCCACGAACGCGCCCAGAATCAGCATCGCCACAAGCCCTTTGCGTATCAGAGCGTGGCTCCAACTGACGTAGCCGTGAGTCGCTTTATCGAACCAGCGATTGAAGAGTTTGAAGAAACGGCCAAGCGGCCCTCTGGATTGTTTGCGCGGCTTGAGCAACATCGCAGAAAGCGCGGGCGAAAGCGTCAGCGCGTTAAAGGCCGAAATCAGAACTGAGATGGCAATCGTGACCGCAAATTGATTGTTCAAGCGGCCTTGAATGCCTCCCAAAAACGCGACCGGCAGGAAGACCGAAGAGAGTATCAATGCGATGGCTACTACAGGGCCGGAAACTTCTTTCATCGCCTGCAGCGTCGCCTCGCGCGGCGACATCCCTTCTTCGATGTGATGCTCGACCGCTTCAACGACGACGATTGCGTCATCAACGACCAGCCCAATTGCCAGCACCAGTCCAAACAGCGACAGCGTGTTGATTGAAAAACCCAGAAACGGGAAAAAGGCGAACGTGCCGATCAGCGAAACGGGCACGGCCACCATCGGTATCAACGTCGCGCGCCAGTTTTGCAGGAAAAGAAAAACAACCAGAATGACAAGGATCATCGCTTCGACCAGAGTCTTAACGATCTCGTTGATGCCTTCGGTAACCGGAAGCGTCGTGTCGAGCGTGATGATGTAATCGAGACCGGGCGGAAAGCGATTCTTCAATTCGGCAATAGCTTTCTTCACGCCGTCTGCTACTGCCAGCGCGTTTGATCCCGGCGATTGAAAGACCGCGACGATGCAGCCGGGCTGGCCGTTGATTCGCGCAATCTGCTGATAGTTTTGCGCGCCCAGTTCGATGCGCGCGACATCCTTCAATCGCACAACAGAGCCGTCAGGGCTTGAGCGAACAACGATCTGGCCGAACTCTTCAGGCGTTTGCAGTCGCCCCTGCGCGCGAACCGTATAGGTCTTCTCTTTTCCTTTTGGCGCAGGTTCAGCGCCGACCTGTCCGGCGGGATTGACAGTGCTCTGTTGTTGAACTGAGCGAGTGATGTCGGGAACCGTCAAACCGAGTTTGGCAAGCAGATCAGGCTTTACCCAGATTCGCATCGCGTAATCGCTCGCTCCGAACAGGCGGACTTCGCCGACGCCCGGAACTCTGTACAGCGCGTCGTTGATATTGATGTTGGCGTAGTTGGCAAGAAAGAGCGAATCGTATGAATTGTTCGGCGAAAACAACGAGATGACCATCATCGGCAGCCCCGTTGATTTTCGCAGAGTGGTTCCGAACTGGCTCACATCGGCGGGCAGGTTCGGCTGCGCCTGTGCCAATCGGTTTTGCACATTGACCTGATCCGTGTTGACATCAGTCGCGATGTCGAACGTTACGGTCAATTGCATAGTGCCATCGTTGGCGTTGGTCGATTGCATGTAGAGCATGTTGTCAACGCCGTTCATCTGTTGTTCGATGGGTGTGGCAACCGACTGCTCGATTGTTACAGCGTCCGCGCCCGTGTAGGTCGTCGAAGCGATAATCTGAGGCGGAACTATCGCAGGGAACTGCGCCAGCGGCAGCCCTCGCATAGAAACCAATCCAAGTATGATTGTGATGATGGCGATAACCATCGCCACTATAGGCCGATTGACGAAAAACTTGGAAATCATGAAATCAGTCCTTTAGATCGAACTCCAATCAAGTGTAGGGGCAGGGCTTGTCCCTGCCCGGATCGAGCGAAGCTCGATGACTGTCATTGCCTTCGGC
>DATEKX010000512.1:0-3220 GCA_035277165.1 Blastocatellia bacterium
AACTATGGCAGGGTCTGAAGAGAATTGTCGTTGCCATAAACTGTGACTGAGAATGACTACTGCTGCGCCGCCGGGCTTATCTTCGTCGGGAAGAAAGCCGCGACCTGTTGCCGGTTTCACTTTCAGCACGTCAAACAGACCGGCTGAGACTCTGGCGGCATTCAACTGCAACGGCTCATTAACACCTGTGAGGTTGAGATTATCGCCTGTGAATGCGCTGATATCATCGAAGACCTGATTCTGTTCAGCGATGGAGGTGAATCGCTGGAATGAAACGCTCGTGAACTCCAGGCCGCGTTCCGGCGCAGTTGCCCACACTCGCATGATTCGATCAGGCTCGAAGAATGGAAGCGGTCTGAGCAACACTGCGTTGATCACGCTGAAGATAGCGCTGCTGCCGCCTATGCCTAATGCCAGAGCTATAACCGCCACCAGCGTGAAGCCGGGACTCCGGCGCAGAGTCCGCGCGCCGAATCGAAAGTCTTGCAGCAGGGTTTCCATAAGCCCTCCGAAATCAATTAAGAATCAGGAATTAAGAATTTCGCTTTGTTTCTTAATTCCTGATTTTTAATTCTTAATTCTTAATTGATTTACGCTCGTGTTTGTCTTCGGCCATTTCCTGGAGGCGTTTGAAGCGCGAGTCAGCGCGCAGATTATCAAGATCGTGGTCGTCATGTAAGTAGCCGCTGACTTCAAATCCCGACTCAATCGATTTGTCGAGCCACTCAAACGCTTCGTCGCGACGGTTCATCATCGCATAGCCGCAGGCAATGTTGTATGTAGCGGTCGGATTGCGATAGCCAAGCTGTATCGCTCGTTTGAAAGCTTCGATGGCTCGCGCGTGCTCGCTCGAATAGTGAAGCGCGAAACCGAGATTGAACCATCCTCTTCCATTGTCGGGCGCGCCGCGAAGGAATGATTCATAGAGTTGGATGGCCGGTGCCCAGCGCGCCTTCGAGTAGTTCGAGCCATCGAATGAATCTTTGTTGAATTGAGAGAGAGAAAGAGTCTGGCTCAACTTTTCAATCTGCTTGAATCGAGCATCAGAGCGCAGGCTGACGATGTCGGAATCGGTTTGAAGATTGTGAGTGTCGTCGTATCCCGCGTTGATGGATTTTTCCAGCCATTCGAGCGCAGTCGCCCGGTCGCCTTTCAGCGCGTAAGCGCACGCCAGATTGTACATCGCAGACCCATTGCGATAGCGGAGATGCTCTATCGCCTGAGTCAATGCGAAGACCGCGCGGTCGAATTCGCGCATTCGTATGAGCCGAGAACCTACCTTGTACCATTGGTTCCCGTCGTCGGATGAGGCTTGGCGAAGCTGCTCGAAACTATTTATCGCTTCCTGATACCTGTCCGAATTTTTATGGCCGTCGTCTTTCGCCGATTTGTATTCAACCTTGACTGCTGGAAGCTTTCGGAGGAGTTGCTGGAATCGAGTGTCGGAACGAATGGAGTCGAGGTCTGAATCGTTCCTCAACAAATCAGACCTGTCGAAGCCTAGCGACATCGCGCGCTCAAGCCACGTCAAAGCGTTCTCTTTATCGTTCAACAGCGCAAACCCGCAGGCGATGTTGTACATGGCCGTCGCCTGTCTGTATCCGAGCTCAATCGAATGCGCGAAGGCTTCAATGGCTTGCTGGTAGCGGTCAGACTGGTGAAACTCATAACCGCGATTGAACCAGTATTGCCCATCGCGCGAGTCGTTGTCGCCGACTTCTTTAATCTTGTGCTGGTCGGTTTTTCGAGCGGATGCGTGTATCGGCTTATCGAGCGACTGCGAGTTAGCGGGCAACGTGATGCCCAGCAGCAAAAACAACAATGCTAATCGCTTAAAATTTCCTTTCATTGTTCCTATCCTCCTAAGTCTGAAGTCATTCGTAATGAAGCGCGACCATCGGATCAACTTTCGTAGCGCGACGCGCGGGCACGTAACAAGCCACGAGCGCCACGCCTGCAAGCAGCAGAGCAATGGCGGCGAATGTCACAGGATCAGTGGCAGACACGCCGAACAACAAGTTCGCCATTACGCGCGTCACTGCAACGGCACCGGCCAAACCGATGCCGACACCGATGCCTGCCAGCGACATTCCTTGTGCGACGATCAGCTTGAGCACATCGCGAGTCTGCGCGCCCATCGCCATGCGAATGCCGATCTCGCGTGTGCGTTGCGCTACTGCGTAACTCATCACGCCGTAAATACCAACTACTGCTAATAACATCGCCACTGCCGCGAACAGACCGAGCGAGAGCATTGCGAAACGCCGCCGCGCCAGCGACGCTGAAAGCAACTGCTCCATAGACCTGATGTCAAAGACCGGCACGTTCGGGTCCATATCTCGCGCTTCCTTCGTCACTGCGGCGGCAAGGCTGAGGGGATCGCCGGTCGTTCGCGCCACCAGATACATCGTGCCTGAAAGGGCTTGCGCGTGAGGCGAGTAAAAAGCGACGCGCGAATCTGTGTCGAGCGCGTACTGCTTGACGTTTCCGACAACTCCGACGATGGTCATCCAGGGATTATCGGAATCGCGGTCTCCCCACTTCAATCGCTTTCCGACCGCGTCGGTGTCAGGCCAGTATTGACGAGCCATCTTCTCGTCAATGATCGCAACTTTCAGAGAGTCTTTCGTGTCCTGCTCGTTGAAGTATCGCCCGCTGATAAGAGGGATCTTCATCGTTTCAAAATAGCCGACGCTGGCGATTCGCCCGTCGGCCTGAATCATACTTTGCCCTGACGCAGGGTTGTAGCCTTCGGGCGTAATGCTGCCCCAGCTTATGCTTCCGGTCAGCGGCAATATCGAACCGCCGCCCACCGATTCAATGCCGGGTAAGCGGCCAACGCGCTCCCACATTTGCTGATAGAAGCTCCATCGGCGCGACTGTTCGGCAAAGGCTGTGCCCGCCACAGAGATGCGAAGCGAGAGAACATTGCGCGCCACAAACCCCGGCTCGACTTGCTGCACTTGAAGGAAACTGCGGATCAATAATCCCGCGCCAATCAGTAGAACTAACGACAAGGCGATTTCAGTGATGACCAGCAGATTCCGCATTCGATGGCTGCTGCTACCTGCCATGCTGCGCCCGCCTTCTTTAAGCGTTTCGCTCAAGTTCACCATCGAACCGCGCAGCGCCGGGGCCAGTCCGAAAAGAACGCCTGTGAACATAGCGACCGCAAATGTGAAGATCAGCACACGGCTATCTATGCCAATATCCTGAAGGC
>DATEKX010000513.1:0-5210 GCA_035277165.1 Blastocatellia bacterium
AATACATGTCTTTCGTGCGCGCAGGTGTTGATAGAAAGACATGGGATCAAAGCGAGCCTCAGGATGAGCGCACGAAAAAGATAGTAGCGGCTTATCAGGGACTTGCGGCAACGTGCGGCGAATTCACGATCAACGGCAACATCATCGCTTTACAGCAACTCGCACAGGCCAGCCCGCTCACTATGGGCAAAGAAGTCAAATGGGAATACAAGCTCGAAGGCAAGATGCTAAAGCTCAAGCCGGTTGCCAACCTTGACGTTGAGTTCACATTCGAGCGACTGCCTTAGTAAAAGTCGGATTGAAGTTTCGGCGTTGTAATTTCTGCCAGTGGAAAGGCCGCTTTGTGTTGTATTACGCAAAGCGGCCTCTCAGAAATCATTTCTATTTCATTTGATGCCATCAGCGGTGAATAATCTTGCGCCGCATAATCTACTCGAAAATGTTATGAGGAGTACAACCGTCGTGAGAATTCTACGTAACCTTCTGCCCTTTTATTTAATGCTTGCCATAGGTATTGCCCCGCTCTCGGCCTTTGCGCAAGAGGAGCAGCGGGCCGAAAAAGCCGCAATCGAAAAGGCGAAGCAGGATGCAGCAAAGAAAGCTTCAGAAAAACCGCAAGCCGCCGCCAAACAAGATGAGCCGCGAAGGCCCGCTGACCCGATGTCCAGCCCTACATTCGCGGGGCTGAGGTTTCGGCTCGTCGGCCCTGCCTTTACCTCAGGGCGCGTCGTGAGCATTGCGGTTGATCCGACTGACCGCAGTCGTTACTACGTCGCGGCGGCTTCGGGCGGCGTATGGAAAACTACGAACGCAGGAACTACATGGACTCCGATATTCGACAACGAAGGCTCCTACTCAATTGGCACGATCACGCTCGACCCGAAAAATCCTCTAATCGTGTGGGTCGGCTCTGGCGAAAACAACAGCCAGCGCAGCGTCTCTTATGGCGATGGCGTGTATCGCTCGGATGACGGCGGCAAGTCATGGAAGAACATGGGCTTGAAATCAAGCGAGCACATCGGTCGCATAGCGATTGATCCGCGTGATTCGAATATTGTTTTCGTCGCCGCGCAAGGGCCGCTGTGGGGGCCGGGTGGAGATCGCGGATTATTCAAAACCTCTGATGGCGGCAAGACCTGGAAGAACATCTTAAACATCAGCGAGAACACAGGCGTGACCGATGTTGCGATTGACCCGAACAACCCGGACACGATGTACGCAGCGTCATACCAGCGCCGCCGCCACGTTTACACGCTGGTCAACGGAGGTCCTGAAAGCGCACTCCATAAATCAACCGACGCAGGGGCGACGTGGAACAAGCTCAGAGCCGGATTGCCCAGTGTTGATATGGGTCGAATAGGACTGGCCATCTCGCCCGTTGACACGAATGTAGTCTATGCGACAGTTGAAGCGGCAGACCGTCGTGGCGGCATCTTTCGCTCAACCGATCAAGGCGGCAGTTGGGAGCGTCGGAATCCTTACGACACGACGGCGATGTACTACGGTAAAATCACGGCTGATCCCAAAGATGTTGATCGCATCTATGTGATGAATGTCTTCATACAGGTTTCAGACGACGGCGGAAGAACTCTGCGCCCGCTCGGCGAGCGTTCAAAGCACGTAGACAATCACGTCATCTGGATTAATCCAACAAACACAAATCATTATCTGGTTGGCTGCGACGGCGGAGTCTACGAAAGCTTTGATCGCGCGGCGACGTGGGGTTTCAAATCCAATCTTCCGATCACGCAGTTTTACGACGTGACGACAGATAACGCCTTGCCGTTTTATAACGTCTACGGCGGCACGCAAGACAATTTCAGCGTGGGCGGCCCGTCACGCACTCGGAGCGTTTCGGGGATAACAAACGCGGATTGGTTTGTCACTCAGGGCGGCGACGGGTTCAGGACTCAAGTTGATCAGGAAGACCCGAACACCATTTATGCCGAGTCGCAATATGGCGGGATAGTGCGTTTCGACAAACGCACGGGCGAACGCATGAGCATTCAACCTGCGGAAAAGCGCGGCGAAGAGGCGCTGAGGTTCAACTGGGATTCGCCTTTCATCATAAGCCCACATTCTCACACTCGATTGTACTTCGCTGCGGACAAACTCTTTCGCAGCGATGACCGAGGCGACAGTTGGCGTGTCATCAGCGGGCAGCTTTCGCGCGCGCTTGATCGGAACAAGCTGCCGGTCTTTGGCAAAATTCAAAGCATTGACGCAGTGGCGCGCCACGCTTCAACTGATCCTTACGGCAATTCGTCTGCGCTCGCAGAATCGCCTAAGAAAGAAGGTCTGGTTTACGTCGGCACTGACGATGGGTTGATTCAGGTGACGGAAGACGCAGGCAAGAGTTGGCGCAAAATCGAAAGCTTTCCGGGCGTGCCGGATATGACTTACGTTGCGCGCATACTCGCTTCCAACCACGATGCGAATACAGTGTACGCGGCTTTCGAGAATCACAAGCGGAGCGACTTCGCGCCTTACCTGTTAAAGAGCATGGATGCGGGCCGGTCATGGACTTCGATCAAGGGCAATCTGCCTGCTAACGGGCCTGTGCTTGCGATTGCCGAAGATCATGTCAACCCCGACCTGCTTTTCGCGGGCACTGAATTCGGCGTCTTCTTCACGATTGACGGTGGCAAAAAGTGGATTCAACTGAAGGGCGGGCTTCCGACGATTTCTATTCATGATCTCGCGATTCAAAAGCGCGAAAACGATCTGGTCGTTGGCACGTTCGGGCGCGGCATCTACATACTGGATAATTACACGCCGCTCAGAATGATCAAGCCTGAAATGCTTCAACAAGAGGCGGCGCTTTTGCCTGTCAAAGACGCGATGATGTATATCCAATCGCAACCGCTCGGCGGGCGCGGCAAATCTTTTCAGGGCGAGTCGTTCTATACGGCGGAGAATCCTCCTTATGGAGCGACCTTCACTTATTACCTCAAAGAAACTCTCAAGACGCGCAAGCAGCGGCGACAGGAAGCCGAAAAAGAAGCGGACAGAAAAGCGGGCGTCATCATTCAACCTTCGTCGGAAGAGTTGAGATCAGAAGAGGAAGAGGAAGCGCCTGTGATAATTCTCACTATTTCGGATTCGGCTGGTCGCGTCGTGCGAAGGCTTGCGGGGCCTGTCACGCAAGGAGTGAATCGCATCAACTGGGACATGCGCTATCCTGCTCCAGTGTTGTCGCAGCGACCGCCAGAACCTGAAGAAGAACTGTTTGGCGACCCGCCTTCAGGCCCGCTCGTTTTGCCGGGCAAATTTACTGTCGCGTTAGCAAAGAGGGCCAGCGGTGTGACGACGCCGCTTTCGACGCCACAGGAATTCACGGTTTATGTCGAGGGGCAGGCTTCGATGGCTCCGGCTGATCGCGCAGCTCTCGTAGAGTTCCAGCAAAAGGCCGCGCGATTACAACGCGCAGTGACGGGTGCGCTCGAAATAGCGAACCAGTTGAAGGCCAGACTGGCTCTCATCAAGCGTGCGCTTCAAGAGACTCCTGCTGCTGATAACAAGTTGACGGATGATGCCGTAGGCATTGATAGAAAGATTAATGAGATACTGCGAGCCTTGCGCGGCGACACGGCTGCGCGCGCGCGCAACGAGAACACGCCGCCTTCGATCAGCGAGCGTGTCGGGGCAATCGTCGGCGGTCAGCGCATGTCAACGGCTCGGCCTACGCAGACGCAGATGGATCATTACGCGGCTGCGTCGCAGGAGTTCGAGCAGACGCTTGCGCAACTGAAGGCGTTGATTGAAGGCGATCTCGCCAGATTGGAAAAGGCTATGGAAGCGGCGGGCGCGCCGTGGACTCCGGGCCGCATCCCTGAATGGAAAGATAATTAAACAGTAGCCACGAATTGCACGAATGTTTACGAATAAAGACGAATATATTCATTCGTCTTTATTCGTGCAATTCGTGGCTAAGGCGTTTTCGAGTTTGCTTTGAGTAGATCAACAGCTTTGTCCGCAAGCTTGATCAAGTGCGGGTGCGCGCGGTTGCCGTTCGTCAGAATCGCAAAGCCGAGTTTTTGATCGCGATTGCCCAACAGAAACGCTGTGTATCCCGGTACGCTGCCGCTATGCGCGAAGTAGCGGTCGCCGTTGCGCTCTCCCAACCACCATGTCAGCCCGAACCCTGCGGCCTCGTTGCCCCATAACCCTTCGACAGGGCCTTTGAATTTTTCATATTGCTTGGTGAGCATCTGATCGAGAGTTCGCTCGGCGATGATTCTCTTCCCTTTGAATACGCCGCCGTTCAGATTCAAGATCAGCCAGTTCGCCTGATCCATCACAGTCCCGTAAACAAGACCCGCTGGCCACACGCTTGCCTTGAGACGTTCGGCAGGCACTTGTCTTCCGCTCGCATCAAGCGTGTAGGGAACAGATAATCGCTCTTCCATATCAGATCGCGGCGCAAAGGCAGTGCTGGTCATCTCAAGCGGCGTGAAGATGTGCTCCTGTATGTATTGTTTGAACCCGACGCCTGATAGTTTCTCTACAAGGTAGCCTATGAGCGAATAAGCCATGTTTGAATAAACTTCCTTCTCCAGAGGCGGGGTGGCGACCTTGAGCGATTTTTTCAGGTACTCTGCAAGCGAAGGCGGCACGGTATCGCCCCAGACCGGATACGGGCCGAAATCCGCAGGAAGCCCCGAAGTGTGTGTCAGCAGATGGCGAAAAGTCACAGGCTTTGCGGGGTCTTCGTTTTGAATCTTGAATTCAGTGAGGTAATCGCTCACACGATCATCCAGTTTGAACTTTCCCTGCTCCATCAACTGAAGCAAAGCGACCGTAGACATAGCCTTGAATGTCGAGCCGATCAAATAGACTGTGCTGGGGACGGCGGGCGTGCGCGCCCAGATATTCGAGTAACCGTAAGCTCCCGACCACACCACCTGATCACCGGCAACAAGGGCTATCGTGGCCGAAGGTATTTTCCCCTCGATCATCGCTCGCTGTATTTCAGGCTCAAGTTCTTTGACAACGCGCTCAATGTTTATAACCGGCTCTCGCGCAACTCCAGTTGCCGGGAGCAAAATGCCTGAAACCAGCGCGATTACGAGCAACGAACGGCGCAGCAGGCGATGGTTCAAATTTTTCATCTCCGGTTCATCCTTTGCAAATCGGCATTCCGTCTAAATCACTGACTTTAACTGGCGGCAAGCATACAACTCGGCGTTGTTTGACGCAAGCTTTGCCAT
>DATEKX010000514.1:0-2784 GCA_035277165.1 Blastocatellia bacterium
AACCCGACTTCGCCGCTGCGCGATGCCTTCCATGCTTCGGGCTGCGCGGCGCTCGCAATTGCTTTTCGAGCGAGCGCCTTCTCGTTCTTTTCGATCAGGAAGTTTATTAGTTGAAGCTGGTGCGTGTTGGAAGTAGCAGCCAGACGGTCAAGCTCATCTCGCGCATTTGATGCATAAAGCAGATTCAAATACCGCTCGACCCAATCGCGATTGCTCGTGCTCATCGCGCCGCTCGCGCTCTGATACGCTCCGCGAAGCGATTCAAGCTCGCGCGCCGTGTCGCCCGCAAGCGCGTATTGAATCGCAATCTGATTCTGATGATCGAAGCGGTCTTTGTACGGGTCGCGACTGAATTCGGCGGCAAGCACTTCTGCGGCTTTCGCATAGGCTGCGTGGCGGTCATAGAAAGCTATGAGCGCGCGAAGCTCGCCGTAATAAGTAGTGTCCTGCACGGTCGGCGTAAGCGAATTCTTTGGACGCTCGCGGAACGCAGCATCTTTGAGCCGTGTGTGTATCTGCTCTTCGACTTCGACCAGTCCGGCTCCGCGAGCAATGCCGAGATAGCGGCGCAGATTTTCCACATCGGCCACAGTCGTCATCCGCGCAAACGAAGTTTTCACTGACTGAGCAAGCGCCGTCGATTCCGCAGATGAGGCGAAATCAATAACGCCTCGCCCGAAATCATCGCGCATCGCGCCGTCAATCGCAGTGACGATGCTTTTAGCTTTCCACCCATCGGTGTCTTGCGAATTGCTGCCAATCGCTACGTACTGGGCGCGCATTCGCTCCATCTTTTGATAAACGGAAGCGACCGGCTCCGCGCGAACCAGGGCGCGCACATAGTTGGCGAACTCCGCTCCGCTGATGTATTCGTCTTTCAGCACCTTCGGCAATCCTGCGAACGCCTGTTCGTAGATGCGCACGGCTTCGGCGTGCAGACCCCATGATGCGAGTTGCGATGCGATTGAGAGTTGCTCGCTGATCTTCGCGTTCTTCTTTTCTGCGAGCGCCTGCCGCATAGTCCGAATCGCGTCGTCGCGTTTGCCTTGCCTGACCTGAATGCGCGCCACCTCGATCAACCACGAAGGGTCGCGGCCTGCAAGCGACCACCCTTCGCGAAGCACGGCTATTGCTTCATCAAAACGCCGCTGGCGAGCGTAGACGTTTGCCAGCGTGAACCGCAGGTCTGATCGTTGCGGCTCGTTGGTGACGGCTGCGCGATATTGTTCAGACGCAGCCGCAAGGTTGCCGCGCCGCTCGTGTATGCGGCCAAGCACAAGTTGCCAGCGATAATTCTTGAACGATTCTTTCGTCAGCTTTTCGTAATAAACAGTGAATCGGTCGAGCAGGTTGTGCTGCTCAGCATAATCAATCGCGAGCGCGAGCTTGTCCGCGTCTTCGGGAAAGAGGTTGATGATTTCGATGTACTGGTCAACCGCATCTTCAAACTTGTTCAGACTCGTCAGCGTGCGGATCATACCTGCGCGAAGCTCCGCAATGCGCGCTTTCGCTTCGTCGCCTTCCAGTCCTGATTCGCGTACGTCTTTGAACGATTCTTGATAGAGCGCGGCAAGCTCTGCCATCTTGTTTTCAGCGCCGAGCGTTTTCGCAAGCTCGCTGAAGACTTCCGTGTCAGAGCGATTCTCGTTGTAGAAAGCTCTGAGCGTCGCCTCTGCATCACTCAGCTTTCCGGCTTCGCTCTGCCGTCGCGCGTATTGAAGCGTGAGCGCGCGGCGATTCGGCCCCTGCGCTCGCGCAAGCGTCCGCTTGTAAAGATCGAGCGCGCGATCTGAGAGTCCTGCTCGCCAATAAAACTGCGCGGACTCTTCTACAACACCGGCATTGGTCGGAAAGTCTGCGACGAGTTTATCAATCATGCCGATGGCTTGATCTACCTGTCCGTGTCGTTCGAGGAACGCGGCAAGCTGCAAACGATACATCATCGCTTCACGTTCGTCGCGAGCCACAGAGGTCAAACGCGTTATGACTTGTTGTTCGTCTTCGGGGCGAAGAATCCAGCGGAACAAATCGCGCACGCTTTCCAGAAACGCGACATCGCTCGACTGCGAAACCTCTCGGCGAAGCGTCGCAAGCGCTTCGGCCTGACGATCACTCTCGGCTTGATAGTTGGCGTAGCCGATCACCAGTTGCCAGTCGGTCGGACGGGCAGTTCGCGCATTCTGATAAGCGGCGACAATCTTTTCGGCAAGTCCCGCGCGCTTTGAAAGCTGCGCCAATCGCTTCGCAGCCGTATCGCGCCCGTCACCCGGTTCTGACAATACCTTCACGTACTCAGCGATGGCCGAATCCATGTCGCCTTTGCCTTCGTAGACAGCGCCGAGACGATAAGCGTAAATGTTTTGATCGCCCGTAACGTCGCGCAGTTCTTTGAAGACGCGCACGGCTTCATCATATTGATAGTAATCCCAGAAGACCGTCGCGGCTTCAAGATAAGTGTCGCGCTGGCCCGGCTCAAGCTGAGTGAGTTTGTTCCACTGGGCTGCCGCTCGTTTGAAATCGCCGAGCGAGGCATAGACCTCACCCGCCTTTATGCGATACGAATGCTCTGACGGATAGATGTCCGCCATCTGCGCAAGCACGGTCGCAGATTCTTCGTAGAGCTTGTCCGACTGTTGACCGAAAGAGCGCGTCAGATCGGCCAGCCGGTCTGCGTACTGCGGTTCGCCCGGATAGAGCGCTGCAAGCTGGCGATAAGCGTCTAAGGCTTCGTCGTGATGCGATAGCCACAGCGCAGAATCCGCTGCGAAGATGCGATAAGTGTTC
>DATEKX010000515.1:0-2557 GCA_035277165.1 Blastocatellia bacterium
ACCAACAAGACTGTCTCGCACTTCGCTGTATATCGAGCTATCGCCGAGCGCCTGAGAATCGGTTTGGCCGAGCACATCATCATCATAAGATTCACCGAACCATGTCGGCCCAAAATCCACGTCAATGATTACGGTTATAGGCGTGCTGATTAAAGATTCCCACGTGGCGGCGGCATTCAGGAAAGCCGCTTTGGCTGTAGGGAAATTTTCCAACTGGTTTGTCGCTCGAAGGACGATATGCAATCCCGCGCTTTCGGCGGAAAGACTCTGCGTGCTGACCGAGCGACCGGGCGAAATCACATGCAGAGATTGACCTCCACGCCGCTTCAAGGCGCTGGCTTCTTCTTCGGTTGCCTCGCGACACCCGATCTTGCCGTCAGCCCTGTAGTTGATGAATGCGTGCGACTCAGCTACGGGCAAAGGCCGAGTTCGGCTCTGTCTGGCCGGAGCGGAAGTTCTCGCAGCAAAGGCGCTGGCGAGATTTGGTAAAAGAGAAACAAGCGAAATCATTAATAAAGAAAGCGACGACTTTCTTAACGGTCGAAAGGCACGTTGCATATTTACTCCTTAGTTTTTCATCGTGTTGATTAAGACAACACGAGCACTCATTTTGTTTGATAAAAAGGCTAGTCGTTATCCGGTTCGCTGCCGGGTTTGCGCTTCAATGTAGGCGGGGCTTTCTCCGACCCATCCTCGTTACCGTTGGAACTGGTATTTGCAGGTTTTCTTTTGAGCGTCGGGGCGGCTTTGCCAGTATTGGCTGGCAGGTCTTTGTTGATTTGGGCGAGCAACCTTTGTTTGACGAGATTGAATTCCGAGGTTGATATCGTGTACTCGTCTCTTTCAGGAAAACGCACGAGCAGGTCGCGAGCCTTTTCGATGCGGTCGCCGGTCGCCGGGTGAGTGCTGAATATCTTCGCAAGCGTGCTTGGGTCTTTCTTCTCTTTCGATTTGAGCTTTTCAAAAAAACTGAGCATCGCCGTCGGGTCATAACCCGATGCCCACATATATTGAAGTCCGAGCCGGTCTGCTTCCTCTTCAGCGCCGCGACTGAATTTCAAAAACGTCAACGGCACAAGGATGTTCGCGGCATTCTGCGCAATGGCTCCCAGAGGGCCGCCGACAAAAATCAGAGGGATTGACAGGTACTGAAAGAGCGCGCCTTTTGATGCCTGCTCGACTCCGTGTCGCGCGGCAACATGCGCAATCTCGTGCGCCATAACGCCTACGATTTCCGCTTCGCTATCGGCTGCGAGAATGGCTCCGCTATTGATATAGAAAAAGCCTCCGGGCAGAGCGAATGCGTTTACATCAGCCGACTCTATGACTTTTATCGTGAATGGCACTTTCGCGTCCGAATGCAGCACGATGTTCTGACCGAGACGGTTTATATATTCAGTGATGACAGGGTCGGTTATGAACTTGCCCTTCTGATCTATTTCAGCGGCCAACTGCCGACCTACCTTCGTCTCTTTCTCCAGCGAGTAAAAATCTATGGTTCTTTTGTTTATGTCCCGACTGCCGATCTTCGACGGGTTTTCATTATCCTTGAGCGGCTCAGGAGTTTTCCTGGTTTCTGTGTCGCTACCGTGCGGAAATGCAGCGATAGATACAGACAGCATTGTTAGAGTTATTACTGTAGAAATTGCTTTATTCAAACCTTGTACCTTGAACCTCATAATCCGTTCTTCCTTGTTTTTCAGTCTTGGAGTTTAAGGGTTGTTGCTTATCCGACTGAGATTCGCAAAGGCTATGTGCTTGATAACTGCCTACCATTAGGTAGCGAATCTGCGCAACAACCCTTCGATTTATGGAACGCGGTTGCTCTGGAAATCGGCGTTAAGGTTTGTGAAGTTTTGTCAATTTCAAGCTACGCGGCTTCACAATTCTTTACAGAAAGCAAAATCGTCAATTTGAACTGCAAGACGCAAATGCATCGGCGTTCGTAGGCTGGGCAGTGATCATCTTGCCCGCACAATAATCGAAAGGCGAGTCTACCGATCAAACGAGAGGTTCTTTAGATGAGAATAAGAAAAAGTGTGTTCGCAGTTTTACTTTGCGCAGCTCTATTTTGCGCGACCATACAGGCAAGGCCGCAAGCTGCGCGTGAAGCCACAATCGAGCCGGAAACCAAAGCCCGCCTCGTATTGCAGTCGCATATCAATTCTAAATTGAACGAGCCAGGTGATCCCATCACAGCAGTTTTGGATGAGCCTGTTTACGTGGGTAGCGAGATGGTGCTCGGACGCGGAACGGAATTTCGCGGCAAAGTAGCTCAAGTGACGCCTGCCGGAAGAGGTCAGAAGAATGGAAAGATCGTTCTGGTATTCGAGCAAGTTCGTATGCCCTGGGGCGAGGAGCCGGTCGCGGTCGAGATCACAGCGATAGACGATTGGACTAATAACGAAAAGATGAAATCCGATGAAGAAGGCAAAGTCAGCGGCAATCGCAGCGGCAAAAGAACCGCTGAAAATGTCGAGCGCGGCGCGACCATCGGAGGCGCTGGCGCGCTCGGAACTATATTGATGGGCGGCGGAGGGGCCGCCGCCGGAGCCGT
>DATEKX010000516.1:0-2754 GCA_035277165.1 Blastocatellia bacterium
TCTCCGTCCGCTCGTCAAGGATGGTGATGCGAATGCCTGAATTCAAAAACGCTTTCTCGCGCAACCGCTGCGATAACGTGTCGAAGTTGAACTCTGTAACGTCGAATATCTGATTATCGGGTTTGAATGAGACTTTCGTTCCGCCCTTGCGCGTCTTACCTGTCTGCTGCAATCGGCTCTGTGGAATGCCGCGCACGTATTCCTGTTCGTACGTGTTGCCGTCGCGCCAGATTTCCACGCGCAGCCACTCGGACAAAAAATTCACTACGGACACGCCTACGCCGTGCAATCCGCCCGACACTTTATAAGCGTTCGTGTCGAACTTGCCGCCCGCGTGCAGTTTCGTAAGCACGACTTCGGCTGCCGAAACTTTCTCTTGTTTGTGAATGTCAACCGGGATGCCGCGACCGTTGTCAATTACTGTAATCGAATTGTCTATGTGAATGAAAACTTCGACGCGGTCGCAGTAACCCGCGAGCGCTTCGTCAATAGAATTGTCAACTACCTCGTAAACCAGGTGGTGCAATCCCATATCGCTTGTTGAGCCGATATACATTGCGGGGCGTTTGCGAACGGCATCGCGTCCTTCAAGGACCGTAATCGAAGCCGCGCCGTAATCCTGTACACTTGTAGTCACTCGTCTCTCCTTATTTGAAACCTGCTTCAATGCTCTGCTCATAATCTTGTTTGTCTCCTGCCGGTTGAATTGTCATCTCGCTTACCTGCTCATTTCCTGCGGCAGTGACTCTATTGACATTGGCTCGACCTCGTTCAACATAGAAAACCGAAGCGCGACTGGAGTAGCGATTTGCTATCGAGCGACGCGACGTGCTGACGAAGGTTTGAGTGCGTCCTTCAAGCTCTCCGAGCAGCGCTTCGATGCGTCCGCGATCAAGCTCTGCGTCAATGTCATCTATGAGCAAAACGGGGCTTTCTTCGTAAATAGAATTATAGATGGAAACTTGCGCTAAATCAAGGAGTAATAAGGCACTTCGCTGTTGTCCGGCGCTCCCGAAACGGGCCACTTCGCGGTTGTCTGCCAGTATCTCCAGATCGTCTCTGTGAGGCCCTATCAACGAATGTCCCGAAGCCGTTTCTGCGGCCAGACGAAGCGTCAATCGCTCGCGAAACAGTGCCGCAAAATCCGTCGTGTCGCCTTTGCCTTCAAGCTGCGAACGATAGCGCACGCTGATGCGTTCGGCTCCGAAAATCGCGCGACCATGATCGTTTTGATCAAGCACGTTATTCAATTGCTCGACGTAACTGTTACGCGCGTTGTGAATAGCCGCGCCGAACTCGGCCATCTGCTCGTTCCACGCTTCGACCAGATCGTAGAAGCTTGAGGGGTTGTCGCTCTTGCTCGCTTCGCTCAGCAATCGGTTCTTCTGTTTTACGATGTGATTATATTCGGCAATCGTATTCAGGTAAGCCGGTGAAGAAGTGACTACGCCTTTATCCAGAAAGCGACGGCGATGAGAAGGTTCGCCGCGAATCACTTCCAACTCTTCGAGCGAGAAGGCAAAGACATCGAGGTTGCCTATGTACCGGACGACCGCCTCGCGTTTTCCGTTGACGAATAGTTCTTTCGAGTTTTCTGTGAGCAGAAGTTGAACCTGTTTTGTGACCGAGCCTCGAAGCGTTTCGCCTCGAAGCAAGCACTGCTCGCTACCGAAAGCAATGCACTCGCGCACCTGACTGGTGCGGAACGATTTCGTGTTGCCGAGCACATAAATGGCTTCGAGCCAGTTGGTCTTTCCCTGCGCGTTGTCACCGTAGAAGATGTTGAGTCCTGATCCGAATTCGGCGAAGCCTTCGAGGTTGCGAAAACCGGAGGCTTCGATTCGGGTCAATAGCATATCTCGATTTTAACACGAACAACCAATCGCGTCATGAAATCGCGAGCTATGAAAAAACAAAGAGTTCATCTCTGTGGTGAATCAGTTTCTTGATCAAAAAGGCGGCTTGCCCGACGGAGGCACGGCAGCAGAGTTGATGCCGCTGCCGTATAAAGGTACGCGTTGCGGACTGTCAACTGCGTTATCTGTGATCGTCAAAGTTGATTTGCGGCTCCCGGTCGCCGACGGAGTGAAACTCACATCAATCACGCAACTTTTGCCGGGGCCGATTGTGCTTCCAGTGCACGTATCGCCGCTGAGCGCGAAATCGCTGCTCTCGCCATCGACGATTGTGACGCTGTTGACGTAAAGCGGCTTGCCGCCTGTGTTGGTCAGCGTGATTCTTTGAGGTCGGCTTGCCTTGCCCACGACTTGATCTTTGAAATCAATACTCGACGGACTGAGTGTGACGCTCGGAGGCGCGCCTGTCGTTTGAGCAATTGCGGCCAGAGAGAGAAGAGCGATTATGGAAAATCCCATTACCAGTGTTCGTTTCATGATGCCTCCCCATCAATATTATAAATGAGCGAGCATGCGGGCGAAAGTCTTCGCAGTTGAACTATGCGCTCAGTTTGACAAGCTCACTTTTAGTGATATAGCTTTGCTGCGTTTGATGAGTTAACCGGGGAGCAGCAAAGAAATGGAACGGCAAGTCAGAATCGAAATCAAAGGCAAGGACGAATTCTGGGTTCGCGCTTTTCACGTCGAGTGGAATCATCAGTTCCCGGATAGACAACTTGCGCCTGACATCGAAAATTATTTTATTGCCACAGCCGAATGGCTCGCCGATCTGGAACGTGTGGCGGCAGAGACTTTTTGCACTATTACGCGAGCGCCCGACAGCCCGCAACGCCGCCGC
>DATEKX010000517.1:0-5728 GCA_035277165.1 Blastocatellia bacterium
CTCGGATTCTTTCCGTCAATCTGTTTTTGCGCTTGTGCCCGATTTGCGTTGACAGAGGTAACAGCGCTACTGCCACAACCTGCCAGCGCCGCCAACACAGCCAGCGAGATGAAGATTCTTGCAGTGTGTTTCAAAGCTGCGTTCTCCCTATTGCGCCTGTTTGCCTGATTAGACACCGGATTACAGCAAAGGTTCCTGAGCTTCAACTTTCCGGCGCTTGAGATTGTGTTACTTGAGAAAGTATCACAATGCCGATGATTATTATTTTCCCTGCCGGTACTCTTAGGCTCAGGGCTTACATAATCGCGCCGAGGATAGGAGTGTTCCAATGAAACCTGCCGTTTTAATACTGCTTATCACATTCACCTTAATCTTTCCGCCGAAACTTTTCGCGCAGGGTAAAAGCCCGCAAAGCGCCGATGTTTTCGATAAAGTAGATATGTTATCCATTCGCGGAGACAAAGCGGACAAGGTCTCGGTTCGCCTTCGGTTGGAAGCAGATTCTCTTATTCTGGAATCTCGCAAGACAGGCACGGTTCTCAAAAACTTCAAATACTCTGATATTAAGAGCGCGGAATATTCTTACTCGAAGCACCCTCGATGGAAAGCCGGTGTCGGAACTGCCGCAGGCTCTTTGCTTGCCGGGCCGTTGTTTATACTGGCTTTGCCGGTCGCAATACCTCTGGCTTTCTCAAAATCCAAGAAGCACTGGCTCACTATAAAAGCAGAGCAAGACTATGTAGTGCTGAAGCTTGATAAGAATGATCGGAAAATAATACTTCCCGCTTTCGAGGTTCACTCGCATATAAAGGTAGAAGCGCTGGGCGAAAGCAAGTAACACGGCGGATGATTAGTCAAGATGCGTCACAAACGCGACAGAGCGCAGCGCCCCACGTAAAACCCGCGCCGAATGCCAGAATCAGCGCGTATGAATCAGGCGAAAATCGTCCTTCGCGCACGGCTTGCCACAATGCAAGAAAGGCGGACGCGCCGCTCGTGTTGCCAAAGCGATCTAAATTCGTAACGATCTTCTCGTCAGTGACTCCCAGTTTTTTGCCGAGCGCGCGAATCAAATTCAGATTAGCCTGATGCGGAATCACTACGCCGACCTGTTCAAGTGAAATGTTGTTTCGCTCAAGGATGCGAGCAGCGGCTTCCGCTAGTTTTCTGACAGCCTGCAAGATCACGCTGCGCCCCTGCATCGCGCCGTAGTGCAATCCCGATGCAATCTGCTCTGCACAAATCCATCGCGCGCCGTTCGCAGTTCCCGGCGCGCGCACTATCAAGTCTTCTGCGAATCGGCCATCGGTTTCGATCAACACGTCATCCAGCCTGATATGGTAATTGCGCGCTTCGCCCACTGCACCCGGCGCATCGCTCATCACAAGTGCACCCGCGCCATCGCCGAACAACATGCTTAACTCTGCGCTCTCCGGTTTAAGGTTCAAGCCTTTCGATTGAGCCTCTGCTCCGAAACACGCGACGGTCTTTGCAGCGCCCGACTGTATAATTCCGCGCGCCAGTTGCAAGCTGTACAGCACGCCCGCGCAGCCGACGCGCAGATCAACCGCAGGCACGTTCGCGCAGCCTTCGAGCTTTTGTTGAACGAGCGGCGCAATGCCCGGCACCTGATAATCGGGCGAGAGCGTGCAGCCTATCAGGTAATCAACATTCGCAGCTTCTTTTCGCGCATCGCTTAACGCTTCGCGCACCGCCGCCGCAGCCAAATCGGATGTTGATTGATGCGCTTCAACCCAGCGGCGCTCTCGTATGCCGGAGTTCGCTTCTATCCATTCGGGCGCAACTCCGAGCAGCGACGAAAGCTCCGCATTTGTTACAACTCGCGCGGGCAGTGCGGCTCCGCAGCCTGTGATGTAGCAACTCACTGGGCGGCCCTCGCTCGCGCGACGAACTCTTCGACCTTCGCTATGGTGTCAAAATTTTCAGGGCGCAGATCGGCATCATTGATTTTGATCTCGCACTGGCTTTCGAGCAGCGATACGAAATCTACGAGTGAAAACGAATCGAGCAAGCCTGAAAGAAACAGCGACGAGTTACGGTCGGGCATCTCTGTGCGCGCTTCTCCGGCGGCTTGATTTAAAAATGACATTACACCTTCTGGCAACATAGAACCTCCTGAATGCGGAGTCAGGTATCGGGGGCCAGGGGCCACAGGCACACGCGCAGACTTCGAGCTTTCCCTATGCGCGGTGCAGCCCCATGTTCATTCCCGTTTATTAGGCCCCCGGCCCCTGATACCTGTCTCCTTTTGTTTGTACTCTTCATAGGCATTGATCATCGCATCGTAGATGAGCGTGCCTACAATCTCAGCGCCCTGGGCGGTGGGGTGCGTGAAATCGCCGCCAATCAGTTTCGGTCGCGCTTCATACCATCGCGCCACAGTGCCTTCGCCGCCCATCGCCGTGAACGTGTCAAAGAATGCGCAGCCTGTTTCGGCTGCGATGCGTCGTTGATAGCTCGCGAGTTTCAGAATCATCGGGCGCGTGATTATCGCGCCGCCTGCGCCTCGCGTTCCCCTGTCCATCGGCGCTGCAAGCATTATCGAAACATCGGGCAATGCGGCGCGGATGCGGCGAATGGCCTCTTTCGTGTCCTGCTCGTATTGATCCATCGGCAAGCGTTCAAACTGGCTTTCGTTCGTGCCGTAACCAATGATGACAAGAGCGGGATTGCGATGGCGCAATTGCTCTGCCCAATGATCGGCATCCAGATAATGCGCGAGCAGACCTATATACGCGCCGTTGACTCCGAGCGAATCGTACTGGACGCCGCTTCCCTTTCGGCAAAGCGCAACGCCAAAAATCTGCACTTGCCCGTTGCCGACGGTCTTGATCGTGAGCCTGTGCGCGCCCTCGTCAACCGTGACGCGATGAAAACCTGAACGCAATTCGTCGCTTGCCGTAGCCACCCGCCCGAATGATTGGCCGTCAACTTCCACCTCGAAATCGCCGCCGCCGGGCCGCGCCAGATAGTAAATGTCGAAAGCCGATACGCTGCGGCCTACATCTCCATCACCGGCTGTGCCTAAAGTAGAAGTCACCCCTGCCGCTTCTGTAGTAAAACTCACGCCGCCCAACCCGTAATAATGCTCGCCGCGCGAGATGAACATCGGGTCGCTCGACCATCCGCGACTCGCTTCCTGCGTGACTCCTATGTGGCCGTACCAGCCCCACGGTTTGTCTATCAGAATGAACCCGTGCCCTGCGTCTCCGAACTTGAGTTGCAGGCGACGACGAACGGTCGAGGTGATGCCGTCATTCGTGATGGGCGAATCGCCGTAGTGACAAATGCGCGTTTGCTCGCCTTCGGTTTCAGTCTTCAACAACGCGGCAAAGAAGCTGTCGAGCGCATGGCCTGACGGGTCTTCGATTTTTCCGGGTGTGATTTGCTGAACCGCGACAGACGATTTCAAGTTGGAGTTATCGTCCATGCCCAAGCTGACAGATTGCTCCGCATCACCTGAAGCCTCGTTTGCGCGTGCGTGCAAGCGGTTGATAAGGGTCGAAGGCACGAGCACTTGATAACGATTGAGCGAAGGAATTCCGTAAGGCAACATTGCGAGCGCGACAAATATCATCAATGCGCGAGCCGTCTTGTTTAACAAAACATGGTTTCGCAATCTCAAGATCAGATCATCAGAGATATGCGGGACTGATACTCTCATTTTGACGCGGCTGCTCATTGCGGTGTTTTCCTTTTAGAAGCGCGAATAGATGAATGGAACGATATCGCTGCTTGCAACGAAGTAAATCCCGATTGCGAGCGCGAACAATACGCACGCCTGTGCAAACGCGGGCAATCGGATAAATCCTTTTTGTAAAGCTTGCCAACTGCGGTCAGGCAGGAAGTGCGCGACGAAGCCAAGCGCGATAATCAAGACAACGGGCGCGGCCAGATTCGCCGTCTCCATCTGTAATGCGGTCAACTGTCTGAGCAAAGCAAAGGCGCGTTCAAGAGTTTCTGCCCGAAAAAAGACCCACGCTAAACAGACAAATTGAAATGTGATAAATATACCAATAGCTCGTGACCATGCATTATTGCGTTTCACAAATCCGAATCGTTTGCGCCAGTTTGCGAAAGCGCGAACAGCGACAAGCCCTGTGCCGTGCAGCAACCCCCACAGCACGAAAGTCCACGTAGGCCCGTGCCAGAGGCCGCCGACTATCATCGTCAGGATAAGTCCGCAATAAAGCACAAATGTCTTGCGCGCACGCTTGCCGACAAATGCGAAGAAGACGTAATCGCGCAGCCACGTCGAAAGCGAGATGTGCCATCGTCGCCAGAAATCAGGCAAATCCACTGCCACGTACGGCGCATCGAAATTCGCAGGCAGACGAAAGCCAAACAACATCGCTGATCCAATAGCTATGTCGCTATAGCCGGAAAAGTCTGCGTAGATTTCAAGCGCGTAGCCGTAGATGGCCGCAAGAACTTCGAGCGACGAGAAGCGTTCGGGAAAGTCAAAGACTCGATCAACGAGATTTGCGCTCAGGTAATCGGCAATCGCAAATTTTTTGATCAATCCTATCGCGATCAGAAACAACGCCTGCCCGCCCATCACAGGGTCGAGCGTGACCGGCTTTCGGAGTTGCGGAAGCAGTTGGCGCGCTCTCAGAATCGGGCCTGCAACAATCGTCGGAAAGAACGAAACGAATGTCAGGTAATCCGCGTAGCTTTCTGCGGGTTCAACATCTTTGCGATAAACGTCAATCACATAGGCAACGGATTGAAAGATGAAGAATGAAATGCCGATGGGCGCGATGATGTTGAAATGCGCGGGTGAAATCGAAACGCCGAACGACGAAGCCGCGCTTGCGACTGATTCAATGAAAAAGTTTGCGTATTTGAAAACGCACAGCGCGCCTATGTCTATCACAAGCGAAATCGTTAACAGCAGCTTGCGACTTCGCTTCGTTTCAGAGCGAGCCATCAATCGTGTGATCGAATAATCAATCGCAGATACGGCGACGAGCAACAGCAGAGCGCGTCCTGCGCCTTGCCAGTAGATGAAGCAACTAGAAAGAGCCAAAAACATGATGCGCCAGCCAGCGCGCCGCGCGATCATCCAGTACACGAAGAAAGCCGCGATCAGGAAAACGAAATATATGCCGTTAGTGAAAAGCATTTTTGTTCGACTTCTCCCATCCCTGCATCAATTCTGCGTAGAGCCAGTCTGCAACTAAACGGTATCCCGCTGCCGTCAGGTGCACGCGGTCTGATTGAGCGAGCGGCTCTCGCAAGGTTGCCCATCGCTCGATTGAACCTGCACCGCCCATCGCTTGAAATAGATCAAAGAAGGCTGCGCCCGCTTCAAAAGCTGCGCGGCGTTGCGCGTTGACAAGCGCAGGCATACGGCTGATCGTCTGCCATCTTCGCCCGACTCGAACGGCGCGATCAGGCGGACTGATTACGAGCAGCGAAGCGCGAGGCGCGGATGCCTGAAACTGATTCAGCAGAGTTAAAAAGCTCTGCTCATATTCGGCCAGATCAAGATCATCGTCGCTTACTTCGTTCGAGCCGTAAGCGATTATTATCAAGTTCGGGTCGCGGCGCTCGATGTTGCTTGCAAGCAGTCGCCAGTCCCACGAAAGCACTCGGCTGGCTCGCGCGCCGTTTATGCCGAGCGCATCATAAATAATTCCGGCGCTCTCTCGTTCAACAACTATGCCGAGCGCGCGCACTGAGCCTTTCGCCACTGTGCGAAGTT
>DATEKX010000518.1:0-4077 GCA_035277165.1 Blastocatellia bacterium
AGAGCGCTCGTCGAATATGGCCCTCACGCAGCGGCTTCACCGATGCTGCAAGGCAACACGGCGCTCTCTCGCAAACTCGAACAAGAGATCGCCGAACTTCTTAACATGGATCATATCCTGCTTTTTCCTACAGGGTGGGCCGCCGGTTTCGGCGCGATTGTGGGGCTTGTGCGGCCCAATGATCATATAGTTATTGATCAGCTTGCTCATGCCTGCCTGATGCAGGGCGCGCGCGCGGCGACCGGAAACATTCGCCTCTTTCATCACAACGACGTTGCCGACGTTCGCAGAAAACTCCAACGCATAAGAGCGAAAGACACCACCAACGCAATACTCGTCGTGTCGGAAGGATTATTCTCGATGGACTCCGACAGCCCGCGGATTGCCGAGCTTCAGGACGCCTGCAAAGAATACAGCGCAGTCCTGATGCTTGACGTAGCGCACGACCTTGGCGCGCAAGGGCCGGGCGGCACAGGGCAGATAGGCGTGCAGAGCATGCTCGGAAAAGTTGATATTGTTATGGGCAGTTTCTCGAAGTCCTTTGCAAGCAACGGGGGATTTGTGGCTACGCATGACTTATCGGTCAAGCAGTTCCTTGGAATCTACGGCGGGTCACACACTTACTCGAACGCCATCTCTCCGGTTCAATGCGGCGTCGTGATAGAAGCGATGCGAATCGTTCGGTCTGCGGAAGGCGACGAATTGCGCCGCCGCTCCAAAACGAACATCAATCAGTTGCGTGACGATTTCGCCGCGAAAGCCATAGAGTGTTTGGGCGCGCCGTCGAATGTTGTTCCGGTCACGGTCGGCGACGAGCGACTTGCGAAGTGGACGAGCCACTTCCTTGAGATGAATGGATTGATTGCCAATCTGGTTGAATATCCCGCCGTGCCGCGCAATCGCGCGCGCTTTCGCTTTCAGGTGATGGCTTCTCACACGAAAGACCAAATAGAATCGGCCATAGAAATATTCTGCAACTCAATGGCTGCCGCGCACCGGAAAATCGCTGAGTAGCGATCAGGGAAACGATGAAGGATGAATGATGAACGCGGAACTGCAAATGAGTCATTCATCATTCATTATTCATCCTTCATCGTTTCCCCTGATGTGATGGACATAAGCGCGTGAAGCCTCTATAACAATCAGTATGAGCATCAGGCGCTTGTTCTTGCTTTCCGCAATCATCTCGATTTCTGTATGGGCTGCGACCTTCAACGTGGTTTCGCAGACGCAAACGCAGAGCGCAGCCGTTGCGCGCGAAGATGCTTATCGCGCGAATAATGTCGGCGTAGCTTTGCTTGAACAGTTCAAATACAAAGAGGCCGCTGCCGAATTTCGGCGCGCGCTGAAGCTCTACCCTGGGCTTGGGCTTGCGCGCGTAAACCTCGCCATCGCGCTCTTCAATGCGCCCGATGTCGAAGCGGCGCTAGTCGAAGCGAAGGCCGCCGAAGCGACGAACACCCCGCAAGTTTATTACCTGCTCGGCCTCATCGCCAGAACGCAGAACCGACCTGCGGATGCGATTGCGGCTTTCAAGCGCGTGCTTGAGATTGACCCGCGCGACCCCGGAGCCAACATAAACGTCGGTCAGCTATACGTGCAGCAGCGCAACTATCCCGACGGGATAGCTGCGTTTCGCACAGCCTTAGACAGCGAAAATTACAACGTGACTGCCGTCTACAATCTCGGCATCGCGCTCACGCGGTCGGGCCAGCGCGAAGAAGGCGCGCGTGTGATGCAGCAGTTTCAAAAACTGCGCGAAGGCGGTTATGGCACAACCATCGGGCAGAGCTATCTCGAACAAGGCCGATACGGCGAAGCCATCTCTTCGACGGGCACAGAAGCCGACCTCGTGCAAACCGCAATGCCCGAAGTCACTTTCACAGACGCGACTGCGAGCGCGTTTCAGTCGCAGGCGAAAGCCGAGATCACAAACAGCAAGTTCTTCGGTTATCGTGTAAATGCCGCAGAGTTGAATGATGCGGCGCGGCGCGACCTGATCGCCTCAATCGGAGGCGGGGTGACGCTTTTCGATTATGATGGCGATGGCGACCTTGACCTGTTCGATACGAGCGCAAACGCGCAGCGGCTCTATAGAAATGATGGCGGCAAGTTTGTTGACGTGACCGCAGCGGCAGGTCTGGCAAGCGTGCCTGCAAATGCCATAGGCATCAATGCCGTTGCAGGCGATTACGACAACGACAACAAACCTGATCTGTTTGTGCTGCGATATAATGGCTCGACGCTTTATCACAACGACGGCAACGGAAAGTTCTCCGATGCGACTCAGCTTGCAGGCATTCCTGCTTATTCTTATCTTGCGCTCTCTGCCGCGCTCGTTGACGTAGACCACGATGGCGACCTCGACTTGTTTATAGCTGGCTTCGCTGATCTCGGTAAAACTCCGACAGGAGGCTCGTCTGTTTTTCCCGATGATTTTGCTGGCGCGCCAAATCTGTTGCTTCGCAACAATGGCAACGGCAAATTCACGGACACCACAGCGCAGGCGAAAATCGCAGGCGCAAACGGCCACGCAGTCGGTATCGTGCCTACGGATTATGACAATCACCGCGACGTTGATCTGCTCGTTGTGAACTACAATGAAGCGCCTGTCTTGTTCAGCAATATGCGTGACGGCACGTTTCGCAACGTCGCGCAGGAAGTCGGCTTGAATGCTAAGGAGCGATTCACCTGCGTTGCCGCAGGCGATGTGAACAAAGACGACTACACGGATTTCTTCTTTGGCAAAGCTGATGGCGCGGGCGTGTTTGCGACAAGCGATGGTCGTGGCCGATTCGTCGTTTCGGCAGCAGTTGCAGGAACGGAATCGGCAAATGCGGCGCAGTTCTTAGATTACGACAACGACGGACTGCTCGACCTCGTGCTCTTTTCAAACACATCGGTTCGAGTGTTTCGCAACCTTGCTGGCAAATGGGAGAACGCGAGCGACCGCGCCGTCGCGAGTGAGCTTCGCCTTGGCGCTCGCGCCTTTGCTTCAGCAGACATTGACGGCGATGGCGATACGGACATGATCGCTCGTCTAACGACCGGCGAATTGAAAGTAGCGCGAAACGATGGCGGCACGCGCAACCGCTCGCTGCGCGTGCAGCTTGCTGGCCGAGTCAGCAACCGCAGCGCGGTCGGGGCTAAGATTGAAGCGCGAGCCGGAAGCCTGAAACAAAAACTTGAAACCTCGTCCGCAAGCCCTTCGCCTGCGCCCGCCGATGTTGTTTTCGGATTGGGCACGCGCGCCGCAGTTGATGCAGTGCGCGTATTGTGGCCCGCAGGCATCGTTCAATCTGAAACGGAAATAGCGAAGCCCGCTGATAAGAAGCTGGCGCAGAGTTTGACCGTGACAGAGCTTGATCGCAAACCCTCTTCGTGTCCTTATCTCTACACGTGGAACGGCGAGCGGTTCGAGTTTGTGACCGATTTCATGGGCGGCGGCGAAATGGGCTACTGGGAAGCGCCCGGCAAGCGCAATCATCCAGACCCTGACGAATACGTTCGCATTCGCGGAGATCAACTCAAAGAGCGCGATGGCCGTTACGAGCTTCGCGTCACGAACGAGCTTGAAGAAGTTCTCTATGTTGATCGTTTGCAACTGGTCGCAGTAGCACACGCTTCGGAAGTTGAAGTCTATCCGAACGAAGGAATGATTGACCCGCCGCTGCCGCCGTTCAGGTTATACACAACTCGCGGCGCGCGCGCGCCCTGGGCGGCTGTTGACGAGCACGGCCACGATGTTCTTTCGCGCATCGAAAAACTTGATCGCCAGTTCCCAGATGATTTCGCGTTGCACAAAATTCGTGGCTACGGCGAAGAGCACACGCTTACGCTCAACCTGGGCGAGCCGAACAAAGCGAGAGTCTTGCTGCTGTTGACGGGATGGACCGATTACGCTTTTTCGAGCGACAACGTAGCGGCTCATCAAAGCGGACTTGAGATGATGCCGCCCGCGCTTCAGGTGAAAGATGCGCGAGGCCAATGGCAGACAGTCATCTCGAACATAGGCATCCCGGTTGGCCGACCGCAAACGGTGACGGTTGATCTGACGGGCAAGTTTCTTTCTAATAG
>DATEKX010000519.1:0-9942 GCA_035277165.1 Blastocatellia bacterium
CGGAGGTGATACTCAGGGCGCACTTGAGATTCTCGATTGGGCTGTAAAAAACGGCTGCGCAGATGATTTCACAGAAGCCATTCGCGCCAACACTTTGCAGCAATCCGGCCAGGCAAAGCAAGCCGCTGCTTTGCGCATGGAAAAGATTCGTACAGGCAGCCGCAATGCAGTTTTCTACAATGATGAAGCGAAAGCGCGGCTGGATACAGGCGATACTCAAGGCGCGCTTGAGATACTCGACCTCGCCGCACGAAACGGCTGTGCAGATGATTTCACAGAAGCCATTCGCGCCAGTGTATTACGAAAACTAAAAACAGATTAAGCAAGTGTGTCTATCAGCAATCAAGCTGAACATCGCTTTAAGGTCTGTGACTCCGCTCCAACAGTGTCGAGGAAATAATCGGTCAGGAGTTAAGCAGCCATCATAAAGAGTTCAACAGGTTGAATATTTTTAATCATTCGCGTTCCCAGAAAGGTATTATTGGGATATTATCAATCATCCCGGAAAGAACTAGCGAAGAGTGACGACAAGACCTGTCAGTATATTCTTCATCAGGAGTAAACACATGCGAAAACTGGCATTCATGTTCGCCGCAATATTCTGGCTCTCTATCCAGGCGGTCGCGCAGAGTAGCGATGAGCTTGCAGTACTACGCTCGCTTTTGAAGGTTTCTGATGCAACCCCTGTTAGTACGGCAAAGGCTCTTCAACTTCCAATCGAACGGCCATTGAAAGTCTATATAAGCACAGGGGATGATTCGAGCGTGCTGAAAGAACTCACGCAACTTGTCCAGGATGTGAATAAAAAGAGCGGGGACAAACCTGAAATTGAAGTTGTCGCGGACGCTTCAAAGGCTAATCTATTCCTCATCCATTACGAACCGGCGGGAAAGAGGCATAAAGAAATGAAGACATCGCTGAGCATGGACCCGGCTCTGGGTAGAGGAAGAACCGATTATGTGGTGAGCACGGAAGTGCGTGATTACATCGTTGCTCGGAAAGCCGATGGTATGGAAATATTGAGCCAACACACACGCAAGGTTACAGTAGGCGAACGTCGCAAGGAACTGCGGAATGATTTTTCCAGCTTGTTAAAAGAGCAATCCAAATCCAACAAACGTTGATGCGCACCAGTTAATCAATCCGGCTGCGTAGAGCGATAACTGTTTCGCGCACGGACTACTGCGCCGGGGCGCGCAACCTGAACCGTCAACCTGTGCACGCTGCCATCGTGTTTGTCGTCGCTCGCATAAAAACCGAGCCTGTATTGATGGCGCAACTCTTCGGCAATCTGGTTGAACGTATCTTTGAGGTCTGTGACTTCGCTCGAATAGAAACGACCTGCCGAAACTTCCGAAAGCTCGTTTAAGAACTCTGCCGCGTCTTCATTCTTTTGCTCCATGCGCTCGCGTCGCCTTCGTCTCTCAGGCATTTGCGGAGGCGGCTCGAACCCGCCGCCGCGCCTGCGCCAACCGCCGCGCCCGCCGCGCCCTCTGCCGGGAAAACGGTCTCGCGCACGATCATCAAATGCTCGGCCAAAGCCTGTTCCGTAAAAGATCGAATAGATCATCGCGTCGGATTCAGCCGCAGAGTCGAGCAATTCCGTTTCGTTAATCCGGCTGCCGTGATCTTTGCCGTCTGTCAACAGCACAATCGCTTTTCGCCCTTTGATCTCTTTAAAGGCTTCGCTCGTCACTTTAACTATCGCATCGCGCAAGGTTGTGCCGGGATAAAATCCTATCTCAGCCTTTTTGACGGCCCGCTCTAAAGCCTTGCGGTCTGATGTGAGCGTGCTCAAGACATGCACTTCGTAATCAAAGCTCACGACCATCGCGCGGTCTTGCGGCCTGAGCGTTTTGAGAAAACCCGTTGCAGCGTCTTTGATCTCGTCGAGCACATTTCTGGTGCTCTTGCTTGTATCGAGCAACAACGCGACGTTGATCGGTTCTTCGACCGAATCAAAAGCGGCGATGGTTTGACGGACGCGATCTTTGTAGAGCGTGAAGTCGGACATCTTCAGCCCGCCCATATAACGCCCCTGCCGGTCGCTTACAATTACAGGCACGCTGACCAGAGTTGCTTGAAGCTTGATGGATTGGTCTTCTTGAGCAGAAACAAAAATGGCATTGGGCCAACACACAAAGACTAGAGTGATGATCGAGATTATACTTCGAGGACTGAACATAATTTGAGGAGAACAGCGCAAGCCGTCGGTCGGCGCTACATCAAAAGGGCCGTCGCTATCAGCAAAGACAGCGACGGCTCACAAAATCTCAACTGCGAATCAGCCCACGGAAATTCGCCGGATTCGGAGTGAAGCCGGGGAAGACCGTGTTCAAACTGGTCGCGCCCATGTGACGCGCAGCCACTTCTGCAAACACGTCGCGGAAGTCTGTCGTCAACGCAAGGTCGCGGCCTTCGTACAACTGCTCCGAAGCAAGGCCCGGCCATTTGCCGTAAACTTTGCCGCCCTTCACAGGGCCGCCGAGCGCAAACAGGCAACTCGCGTGGCCGTGATCCGTTCCGCCAGAACCGTTCTGCCTGATCGTGCGGCCAAACTCTGTCATCGTAAGTATCACAGTGTTGCGCATGCGGTCGCCGAGGTCTTTATACAGAGCGGCTATCGCCTGACTGAAATCCTGCAAGCGATTCGCAAGCTGGCCGCGCGAACTGCCTTGATTGGCGTGCGTATCCCATCCGCCGACATCAGTGAATGCGACTTCGACTCCGACATCCGATTTGATCAACTGCGCGATTTGCAGCAACGCCTGTCCGAACGGCGAGCGCGGATAGTTCGCGCCGTTTGCTGCCGCGTACTGTTGCGGGTTGGCTTTCTTCAACATCTTCACTGCCTCGAAAGCCTCTTTGCCCGTGCCGCGCAGCACATCCGTCACGCCTTGCGCGTAAAGCTCCTCAAATCCTTTAGCCACTTGATTGTTGCCCGCGCCCGCGCGAACTCCGAAATCCGAAATGTTGGTCATGGCAATCGCGGGCGCTGCGCCGAACAGCGTGCGCGGCAGGTTCGCTGTAAGCGATACTGCGCGAAAAGGCGTAGCCGCAGGTTCGCGCTTCGCCTGCATATAGCGATTGAGCCAGCCGTCGGTCGTGCCTTTGTTGCCGGGTGTTCCGGCCTCCATGTAATCCTGCGCGTCGAAATGCGAGCGCGTGTTATCGGGCGAGCCGATAGCGTGAACGATTGCAAGATTGCCTGCATCATAAATCGGCTTAAAAGAAGAGAGCGCCGGATGAAGCGCGAAGAAGCCGTCGAGGTCAATCGCCGCATCCGCGTTTCCATTTTTGGGTTCAGGCACCGCGATGTTCGGGCGCACGCTATAGTAATTTTTATCGCCGAACGGAATCACCGCCGATATGCCGTCCATAGCGCCTCGCTGGAATATCGCGATTATAACGGGACGGTCTTTGCTCGCGCCTTTAAGCGTCTGGGCGAGCGCCGTGCGCTTCAGGAATGACGGCGCAGCGGCAAAACTCACCATCGCCAATCCTGATGATTTGAGAAAGAATCTTCGAGTTACTGCCATTGTCTTATCTCCTACCTAATCGCTCCGTGATGAGACGTGAGGGCTGAGTAATTATACTCCCGGCTCAACCCTCCCACTACAGTTTCCGCTCTCAGCTAACGCCTTTGGAATTCAGGCGAGCCGAGCACTAAGCCAAATGCTTTCGCAATCTCAGGATCATTCGCGGCTCCCTGCCTCAACTGTATAGAGCTGTCATTGCCGAGGCCGAATCTTCGGGCCTGCCTGTTCGGGTCATCATATTTGGCAACCTTATCGCCTTTGCCCTTTCGCTGCATGTTATTGCTGTCGTCGGCCAACAGCGATACGTCATCATCCATCTGGCCGTTCGACTTCATCGCGTCGGGCGAATTGTCCAACACGCCTTTGACGGGCACGCCTTCGCGCAATTGCTTGTCGAGCACGCTGCGCGTTTGCGTTGATACATCGTTGCTCAACAGCAGAGCGATGGCGCGATCAAGAGCAAGCTCTTGATCGTTGCTGTTAACATTTGGCGCTACGCGCTTCAGATCAACATTCGTCCCGCGCAATTTGTTTGTTGCGAGTGCGAGTCCGAAGTTCAATCGCTCAAGCAAAGAACCTGTGTTGACCCACTGCTCCGCGCGATCAGGAAAACCTGTCGGCGGCTGGTAGCGATAAAGCGGCTGCCCCATCTTCGCTATGAACTGCGCGACCTGTATCGTGTTGGTCGCCTCTCCGCCCAGCGCGCGAATTGCCGATACAGCAAGCTCGAACGGCGATTTAATCTTCGCTCGATAAGCCTCCTGCGAATTGAACTCAGGCGAAGCGAAGATCGCGCGCAGCATCTCGCTGATGTCGCCGTCGGTCTTCATGTATACGCTGGATACTCGATCAACGAGCGACTGCGGAGGGTTGTCGCTCACAAACCGGCGCACCAGTTTGGTTGAGATGAACTTTGCGGTGTTCGGGTGATGAACGAGAAGATCAATGACCATCTCGCCGTCACGCATACCGCCGCCTGCGGGAATCTTTTTGCCGAGAACGGTCTTTTCGCCATCGTCGTGCATCCACGAGCGGAATATGAATGAGCCTTCGCGGCGCGGCTGGTTGATAGTCCAACCTGTGAAGCATCGCGCTACTTCCTGCACATCCTTTTGAGTGTATCCGCCTTCAACGCCTAAGGTGTGAAGCTCCATCAACTCGCGCGCATAGTTTTCGTTTATGCCCGGCTTGCGATTTCTAAACTGCTGGGCGGCCTGCCGACGGCGCTGTTGTTCGGCAGTCTGTCCTTGTTGTTGATTGCCGAGACGGCGCTGGAACCGGCCCTGCCCGCGCCGCTCAGGCAATTTCGCATCAGGCGAGCTCGATTGAAAGTTGTCGAGATAGAAAAGCATCGCGGGGCTTTTCGCCGTCGCCATCAGCAAATCTTTGAACTTGCCGAGCGTGCGCGGGCGAATCGCGTTCATCTCGTAATCCGTCGTCAGCCAGCGATCCGCGCCTTTCGCGTAAAAGATGTTGAAGTGATTGAACCAGAAATCGGTCAGCACTTCCTGAAGCTGGCGCTCGCTGTAGACGCCGCGAATGATCTTCTGCTCCATCAGGTCGCCGAGCAGCATCGCTGGCAGTTTCAATCCATGCTCGCGGTAATAAGCCATCACCGCCTGCCGGTTCTCTCGCTTGCTCAGATCAACCACATCATCAGCCTGATTATTCGAGTTCGGATTCATCTGCTCGTTTTGTTTGGCCTGTTGCTTCTTGCCTATGCCAAGCTGGTTGGCGATCAGGTTCGGTTGAGGATATTTCTCATAAATCTCGGCTATCGTCATATTCAGAGATTCGAGCCGTTTGAGTCGCGCTTCGGTCGCAGAGTCGTTAATGCGTTCTGGATGAAGCTGCTGATCTAAGTATTTTTCGATCCCCATCGCGCGTACGCGTTCTATATCGCCCGGACGCGCGCCGAACCCTGTGCGGTTGAGCAAGTGGACTATCTTCTGCTCTTCGGTCAAAGCGCGTGTGGACTTGGGCTTAGTATCTGCGACGACCGGCACCATCGCAGAAAACGCCAGGACTGCGATCATCGCAAGCGCGACCGTGCTGCGATTTGCAATCATAAATTTGAATGTAGTCTTTTTCATTTTGTGCTACCTCGCCTGATGCTATATCTAAGTTCGATGACTGACACGGCCAGCAGATTGCCTGCCGCTGGCCGTCTTTTTATTGGTTTTAGCCGTTCACAAACTTAGACGCAGGCTGTATGAATTTAGTTTGGAAAGTTAAGCGCGCGGGAAATGCGCCATTTATTCAAACGCCATCTTCACGTTCTGGTCACTGATTCGCGAGGCATGTTCGAGGTGGGCTGTTGCGCGCGAGTTGATCGTTTCGACGTGCCGCCAGCGCAAGCCGCGCACGCGATTGAATAGGCGGATCTTCAAATTCGCTACTTCGCTGTTGATGCAGTAAAGCGGCTCTCGGTCAGGATCGTGATACTCGACCTGCATCATATCGCGCAGTCGGCATTGCGCTACGCCTTCGATGTGCAGCCGCGCGCTGCTGGCCGAAAATGACCAGTAGCCCATTCCGAGATTTCGCTTCCACTGCTCCGCGAAACGCAATCGGGTAAAGCGATGCTCTTCGCCGCGATGTTTTAAGTACAGAGATTGAATCGGAAAAAGCGTGCGGCCAGCCCTGCGAGGTCGCGCCGCCAGCCCTTCAAAGATCGTGCCGGGATGTTTATCAAAAGCGTTCGAGTGAACCCACACCCATTCGTCTACGTGCTTGCGCCCCCAGAGATGCGACTGGCAGCCCGGCTCGTCTTCGATAAAGAATTCGCGGCCATCTACGACGACTATGCCGTTGAAGCGAACATCGAGATTGGGCGAGCACACAAAAGATGCGGGCCGCGCCAGGGTCAGAAGAGAACGCTTGATGTGATGATAAGTCTTTTCATTCGGCGTGAAATTCAAGTCCCACGAAATGCTGTGCTCCTGATTATCAACTCGTCCGGTCGCGCGCGAACAGGAAAACATTCCGTCAAGTATTCTGAGGTTGAATGCCTCGCGCCCTTCAAAGGCAAACTGGTCAATCTCGCATTCGCGCTTCAATCCGACATTCAGTTCAGGTTTTGCGCGATCAAAAGCGGCAGCCCATAACGCTGCGCGAGGCTCTGCGTTCGTAGGCGATTCAATCGTGTAGCGAAACCAGAAGCCTCGCTGCGCGGCCCTGTGATTGAGTGTAAGAAACCATACTTCGTAATGGCCTGCGCTCCGGCGGTCCCAGCGGCAGTGATTATCCGCGAAGTTCGCCGCCACGTCTGAAGTAGGCTTGTAGCCAACAACCATCAGCAGCACTCTCTTGTTGATTTCGGATTTCGAATTTTGGATTGCGGATTGAAAAAGGAACGCGCTTCCTTGAAGTCCACAACCGCCTGCACAAAACCTATCTGACGGCTTAACCTTACCTTATAGATAAGGCAAAAGGCAAAGAGAGTTCACTGCACAGACGCCGCAGGACGCAGAGACTACGCAGAGAAAAACAATTGACGCGCGGCGCGCCGACAGGAATAATTACCCCTCGTTTGATTGCCGTGGCGCTTATGGGAACTACTCTTGAAATAGAGGTCAAGCTTGCCTGCGATGATCTCGGTCGTCTGTTGAGCGCGGGCTTCGAGTTGAATCTGCATCGCCCGCGTCACTTTGAAGACAACTGGCTGCTCGACTCTTCCGACCAGATGCTTTTCAACAAGGGCGCTGCTTTGCGCGTCCGCTCGGTCGAGGGCGACGGGTGGGTCACTTATAAAGGAGTCGTGCCGGAAAGCGCCGACTCGATATTGAAAGTCAGAGAAGAGATAGAGACAGAGACGAGCGAGCCTGAGCGGATGATAGAGTTGTTCGAGCGGCTGGGATTTCGCCGCTCGTTCCGGTATCAAAAATACCGCACAACTTACACCGTGACGGTCGAAGGCCGCGAGGCCGAAGTCGCTTTCGATGAAACGCCGATGGGAAATTTTATCGAAATCGAAGGAGACGAAGCGCAGGTCTTGCGCATCTTAGAGCGGGCTGGCTTTTCCGCCGAAGAGATCATTCGCGAGAGTTATCCTGAGCTTCAGGCTTCTCGTTGCCGCAGTGCAGGCGTTCCGCTTGAAGACCTTGTTTTTTAGGGGCCAGCACCAGACACCTAAATCATGAAAGCATTTATACTTGCAGCAGGATTCGGCACCAGGCTTTGGCCGCTCACAGAAGACCGCACCAAACCCGCCATTCCTTTTCTCAACCGCCCGCTTATCGCTTACTGTGTCGAATATCTCGCGCGGCACGGCATACGCGACATAATAATCAATCTGCATCATCAGCCGGATTCGATTCGTTGCGCGCTCGGCGACGGCTCGCCGCTGGGCGTAAGGATTACATACTCGCACGAGGAAACGATACTAGGAACGAGCGGCGCTATAGACCGCATACGCGATCAGTTGGCCGACGAGGATTTCATAGTAATCAACGGAAAGATAATCACGGACATCGACCTCGTCGCCGCAATCCGCGAGCACCGCGAACACGACGCCATAGCAACGCTCGTTTTGAAAGAGAATCGCGCGCGCGAGCATTTCAGCATAGTCGAGATCGATCAACGCAGATGGATTACGCGCTTTGCCGGATTCCCTGAGCCTGTCACCATAGAAGCCACTGTGTCGAATCCCGGCCCAGGCATTACCAAAGTCGAAACAGTTCCGCTGATGTTCACGGGAATTCAAATCCTGTCGCCGCGCATATTCGATTACGTTCCGCGCAATTGCTTTTCGCACTCAACGATACACGTCTACCCGCAGGCTATCGAGAAAGGCGAAACCGTAATCGCTCACCTTGCCGAAGGCGACTGGTATGAGATGAGCACGCTTGACCGCTACCTTGAAGCAAGCCTGCTTTTCATGCGAAAGCAGAAGCTCGCGCTAATCGAAGGCGAGGGTTGCCGCATCAATGACGGCGCGATGGTGCAAGATGCCGTGCTCTGGAATCGCGTGACGGTCGAGAGCGGCGCGCGCGTGCGCAATGCTGTGCTCGGTGATGAGGTGCGAGTGCCTGCCGGTGCAGTCATCGAGCGGGCCGTAGTAGTGCGGCGCGATATTGTGGGCGAGATTGAGCGCGGCGAAGTTATAGGAGAGAATGTCATCGTTCCTTTATAAAGATTTCATATGACTTCAAAGATGGAAATAGACGCATTATCGCCGATGGCGCAGTTGGCAGCCCGGCATCTGAATGTGCCAACCGATAAACTGGCGATCAACAAACTGACCGGCGACGCTTCGACTCGCGCTTACTATCGCGCAGAGGCCGAAGGGCAAAGTTTGATCGTCAGCCTCTACGGCGCGCCGTTTGACGAAAACGAATGCGCGGCTGACCGGCTTGCGCGACTCGAAGCGACCAATCCGTCTGCGCGGCTCACATTTGCAAGCGATGCGTGCGCGCACATCGAGGCCACTAAAGTTTTTCTCGATGCGGGGCTGCCCGTTCCGCGAATACTGGCCACGGCAGGCGGCGACGGGTTGATGCTATTTGAAGACGTTGGCGATTTGCGGCTTCAGGACTGGCTCGCCAGTCGTTCGCAAGCAGAAGTCCGAGACGCTTATATCAGCGCGATTGAGCTGATAGTCAAAATGCAGGAGGCTACCGAACTGGCTCTCAGAGCCGACTCCATCTGCGCTCGCATGTCTTTTGACGAAGCGAAGCTGCGTTGGGAATTAGGATTTTTCTTTGCCAATTATTTCAACCGCTATCTTCATATGAAGCTCGATCATGCTGTGGCGAACGGAGTGCAGGAAGATTTTCGAGCCTTGTGCTCAGAGCTCGCCGCCCGCCCGCGCATGCTTACGCATCGCGATTATCACGCGCGCAACCTGATGATGTGCGATGAGCGCATGTTCATAATTGATCATCAGGACGCGCGGATGGGGCCAGCCAGTTACGATCTGGCTTCGCTCATCTATGACCCTTACACGACTCTCGATGGCGACATCGCTGCTGAGTTGATCGAGCGGTTCATAGAGATGAAGTCCGATTCAAACATGCCGTTTGCGGACGCGGACAGCTTTCGGCAGGAGCTTGAGTTGATGATCGTGCAGCGAATGTTGAAGGCCATCGGGACATATGCTTCGCAGGCCGCCGCAAATAATCCCACATACATCCCCTACATCGAACCGGCACGTGAGCGCGCGATTGCGGCCATGAAAAAGCTTGGCCGCTTTGCCGCTACACGCGCGCTGCTCGAACAGACGCGTGCTTAGATCAAATTCCAATCGTATGTAGGGGCAGGGCTTGTCCCTGCCCGGATCGAGCGAAGCTCGATGATGATTGAATTATTGCTTAATTGAATTCTGCCATTGCCTTCGGCAATCCGGGCAGGGACAAGCCCTGCCCCTACAGTCATTCGGAATCCACCCTAAGAAGAAAGCAAT
>DATEKX010000520.1:0-4412 GCA_035277165.1 Blastocatellia bacterium
ATTGCTTTCTTCTTAGGGTGGATTCCGAATGACTGTAGGGGCAGGGCTTGTCCCTGCCCGGATTGCCGAAGGCAATGACAGAATTCAATTAAGCAATAATTCAATCATCATCGAGCTTCGCTCGATCCGGGCAGGGACAAGCCCTGCCCCTACAGTCATGCGGTGAGATGTCTTTTTCACAAAGAAAGTTTTAAGCTGAGTTCAACAGTGCGCGGTCGCTGCGTGCGACGAGGTATCAGGAAATCCGCGTCGTCGCGGTCTACGAACTCAGAGCCAAAACTAAAAATCGAATTGTTGAATAGATTGAACACATCAATCGAAGAACGAATCTTGACGCGCTCGCGCATCGTGAATGTGCGAGACATGCGCAGATTGATGGTGCGCATGCCCGGGCCTCGGCCATAATTGCGCGGCAGATTTCCGCTGGAACCAATCGGCGCAAGTTGAAGTTGAGACTTAATTGTGTCGGCAAGCACGCTGTTGGGCCGCCGCCATTCAGGCCGCCCGATATTGCTCAGGAAGTTCGGGCGGTCGTTTTCAATATCATTCAAATTTCTATCGAACCCAGCGCCGATGTTGAACGGCTTTGATGAGCCAAAAGATACGATAGGCGCGAGGTCAAGTTTGACGCGCGGGATTTGAAACAGCCCGCTTACGGTAAATCTATGCCGCTGATCTTGAAGCGACAGTGCGCGTTCTGATCTACGATCAAACAAATCCTGAGGTGAAGCTGTGTTGGTCGTCCCCTCGTCTATGAACTTCGATATCGTGTACGCCGCGCGAAGGTTCGCGTAGCGGCCCATCGAGTAGCGCAACGAAAATATTCCGCCGTGATAAAAAGAATTGCCTGCGGATTCAAGCATCTCGACCTGTTCGAGCGTTGGGTCGGGCCTCAGGAAGCGAACAGCATTCAACGCGGCTGTAACATTTGATGAACGCGGCGCATTGAGTCCGAGTGTCAATACTCGCACTCCGTTTTCAATGCGAATTGCTGATTGCGTAGTCGAAGTGTTCGCGCTTGTGTTGAATCGCACAACATCGGCGTTCGCTCCTGAGACAGGACGTTTACCATCCGCAGTCAAGCGATTATCAAAGTCACGGCTTTGAAGAAATTTAGTAAAACTCGAAAAGCCATCAGGAAGCTTCGGAGAATTTATATTAGTCTCTCGCCACAGATGAGCGCCGCGCGTGAAAATATAATCAGCCGTCGCTATGATGCTCTTGCTCATCTGTCGCTCGATTCCAAGCCCTGTTTGCAGAGTGTAAGGAATCTCTATTCTTTCGCTCACGCGGCGCAGAAAGCCTGTCTCTTTTATCGCGAACCGCTGAACCAGCGATTGATCTGTGATAGGCGCAGGAAATCGAACGGACGATAAAATATCAGGCGTGATATCCGAATCAACAATCAGCGTTGAAGCGCCCAACGAGAAATCATCTATCGTGCGCAGCAACGCGCGGTTGAAAAACAATCCGAATCCCGCGCGCACAACTGTCTTGCCCGGCTGCGCGAGCCGTTTAAAACTGCGAAACAGTTTGCCGCCGAACGGGTCCCACGCAATAGCTACACGCGGGCTGAAATTGTCGCGGTCTTTCAAAATAGATTCGTTGTCGTATCGCACTCCTATCGAAAGCGTGAAGTTCGGTCTTATCTTCCATTCGTCCTGCGCGAATAGGCCAACAACATCGTTTAAGAGGCGGCTCTCAGTGTCGAATCGTTGAGCAAATGCGCCGGGACGGTTCGCGAGAAAATCATCAACCGTATCGAAGGTGAATTGCCCACCAGTCGCAAACAAATCAGTGAACCGTGAGCGCACCAGTTGCACATCGCCGCCCGCTTTAAACAGATGCGAGCCGAACAGAAACGAGATGTTATTTTGAAATTGAGCGCGCTTCTCTTCCCTTGCGAATGCGGGCGACGAATCGCTGCCCGTGAACGCGCCTGCGGTAATCCGGCTCGGCTCTTCAATGAAGATGCTCACTGAATCGAGGCTCGTTTTGTTGCGCGGCAGCAGGCGCGAATATTGAAATCTCATTTGATTGACTACTCGACTGGAAACGATGAAGTTATCCGTAAAGCTTACGGAATCGCTGTTGCGGCCTTCGATTAAAATCGTATCGGCCAAACGGCTGCCGCCCGGAAAGCCTCGTTTATTTTTGCCGCGCAGCGCATCGAACCTGATCGAAGCATTGTGCTTCTCGTTGAAGTTGAAATCGGCGCGAGTGTTAAAAAGGTTTCTATCTTCAGGCGTAGAAATCTCGTCAAAAAACAAGCCGACCTGGCTGCCTGTTGATGCTGTTCGATTGGGTTTAGGCAAAGGAAACAGCGGGTTCAATTCAACGGGCACCATCGCATTTATCTCAACAAAATCTGTCACGTCAAAGCGTTCGTAGCTTGCCAGAAAAAAATCTTTTTGTTTGCGAATCGGGCCTGAAACGACAACGCCTTCTCTGCGCTGTTGTTGCGGCACACGGCCCAATCCGCGAGCGTTGCGTGAAAAAGTATTTGCGTTGAGCGATTCGTCGCCGAAGTAGAAATAAGCGTCAGCATTATAGCGATTCGACCCGCCGCGAGTTCTTATGTTGATTCGACCGCCCGACGCTCGGCCATATTCTGCGGCGTATTGATTAGTAATGATCTGAACTTCTGCGATTGATTCGGGAGTGAGCGTGACGCGCTCGCGGGCCGCGCGGTCGTCATTATTATCAAGGCCATCAATCGTGATGTTGTTTGAAGTCGCGGGTGCGCCTGTGAGCGAAAATATGCCTGCCTCTTCTGGAGTGCCGCGAAGGAATCGCCCGCGCCCTTCATCGGCTAATTCAGATGTCGAAAGCGGAGCTTCCGCCGCGCCGCCTAGCAGAAAAACAAGTTGCAACGGGTCGCGATTGATGATCGGCAATTCATCAAGCTCGCGCCGCGTGATCGTATCACCTACAACCGTGCGCGTCGTGTCAACGAGAGGCATGTTTGATGCGGCTACTGTAACTTGCTCCGTCACGCCCGAAGGCGCAAGCGTGAAATCAATCGAAAAGGCACGGCCTGTGGTCGCGGTAATTTCATTGCTTTGTTCTGGATTAAATCCTGCGGCGACGACTTTGATACGGTAGTTACCCGGTTCGCTGACACTGATTCGATAACGACCTTCGTCACTGCTCAGGCCGTAGCGTTCCACTCCGGTTGCAATGTGAGCAGCTATGACTTTTGCGGCAGGCAGTACGGCTCCTGTGTTATCGCGAACAACGCCCTCGAACACAATGTTATCGAGATCATCTGCGCGCATGTTTAAGGAAGTTGCTAAAAGTGTGATGAGGAGAAAAAAGATTCTGCAGGATGTGCAACGAATCATGGGGACACACCTCCAATTCATTTTTAGAGGGGTGTTCGGTTAACCTGGAGGGAACCGCAGTATACACTAAGCAGCGTTAAAGAAAACAGAAAATTCGATTCAATCAATCAACGCGATCACCACGCTTGACGACAAGCTCGATGCGGCGACGCGGCACAAGGGCGCTCTTGCTGCGCTCATCAGTCTTAAACATCTCTGCGCCAATGTTATCGTGAATGTATTGAAGGAAATTCTCGAACTCGCGCTGCATCTGGTGCATCTTCTCGCGCATGTTCAAGATGATCTCAACTCCCGCGAGATTTACGCCCAGGTCGCGCGTCAGATTCAATATCAGTTCGAGTTGCACGATGTCTTCTTCCGTGTAGTAGCGCGTGCCCTTAGCCGAACGCGATGGCGTGATCAGACCTTCGCGTTCGTAGAGGCGAAGCGTCTGCGGGTGGACGCCGTATTGTTCAGCAACCACGCTGATCGTATATTTTTTTGCCTTCTTATTTCTTGCCATCGCTCTGGCTCGCGGTGCGGTCAGAATCATCGTCCCTGCCGCCCGTCTTATGCAATCCCTGCGCTTCGTCTTTCAAATATTCAACTGCGGCTTGCTTCTGTTTGGTCGCGCCGTAAAACTTGTCCAATTCGACCAGCCCTGCGCGCATCATTGAGTCTTTCGCTTCCGCCACGTCGCGCTCATATTCCTGAGCCGTGCGATTTCTTTTCTGGCTGTTTTCGCGAGCGAGCGCCCAGAACAGTCCCGCGATTATCAGCAGCACAACCAGCCATACTAAAGCGTCCTGCATGCCTTAGCCTCCAATCAGTCAAGCCCCATCTCCGCGCGCGGATTCTCTGCGTTGTGTCGCGCGTACTGGTGCAATAACTCCTTGGTCTCTTCGCTGATCACTTTCGGCAAAGTGATCTTCACCTCGACATACTGGTCTCCGCGCACGCCGCCCGCGCGAAGGCTCGGAGCGCCGCGCTCGCGCAGCCTGAACTTTTGGCCCGACTGCGTGCCGGGCGGAATCTTCAACCGGGCTTTGCCGTCCACGGTAGGCACTTCGATCTTCGCGCCGAGCGCGG
>DATEKX010000521.1:0-7497 GCA_035277165.1 Blastocatellia bacterium
ATCGCGTTTGTAATCTATGACGTTATGACTACGATGGATTTCATCGGAGTCTACGATGCGCTGGTTCGATTGAAGACCATGAAATTCATGCCCGATGTCGAATGGGAGATCTGCGCTCACACAAAAGGAGTCGTTGATGGCACGGGGCTGCGGATTACGCCGACAAAAGCGGGAGAATCGCTTGCGGGCTACGATATGGTCATAGTGCCCGGCGGCTACGGTTCGAGGACGCTCGCACGCGACAACGCATTCATCGCGTGGCTGCAAACCTCGGAAGCGTGCAGGCTCAAAGCATCGGTCTGCACAGGCTCAGTATTGCTTGGCGCGGCGGGCTTTCTGAAAGGTAAGCGCGCGACTACTCATCCAAGCGCATTCGACGAGCTTCGCCCCTTTTGCGAAGAAGTCGTTGACAAAAGAGTTGTTGACGAAGGGGACGTAATCACTGCGCGCGGCGTGACCTCTTCGATTGATCTGGGCTTGTATCTTTGCGAGAAATTCGCAGGCCGCGAAGTGCGCGAGCGCATCGCAAAGCAGATGGACTATCAAGGCTACGGGCTTGCCAATCTCTAAACGTTCAGGGCAAATCTTTATGCTTTATCACTTGCGCCTTTTTTAGATTGGGCTTACCCTTCGTGGTGCAATCGGATAGAATCAAATGGTATAGAAGTTTCAAGTGGAGGCGCTAAATGATCGGCGAGGTGCTTGGCAGTTATAAAATCGTTGAGAAAATTGGCGAAGGCGGCATGGGCGCGGTCTATCGCGGCTTTGACGAAATGCTCGAACGCGAAGTCGCCATCAAAATGCTCAGGCCAGAGCTTGCAAGCCAGCCCGAAGTCGTCGAGCGGTTCCGCACTGAAGCCATCACACTTGCAAAACTCAATCACCCGAACATCGCCACTCTCTACAGCTTTCTGCGCAACGGCGAAGATTACTTCATGGTCATGGAGTTTGTGCGCGGGGATACGCTTGACGATGTGATAAGAAAATTCGGCGCGATGTCTGTAGAGCGAGCTGTGCCGCTGTTTTGTCAGGCACTCGAAGGCATTGACCACGCGCATCGCATGGGAATAGTTCACCGCGATCTGAAACCTGCGAATGTGATGTTGACCGATACAAGCTCGATCAAAGTGATGGACTTCGGTATAGCGCGCGTGTTAGGCACTGCGCGGATGACGCGGCAGGGAAACATCGTGGGCACGATTGAATACATGTCGCCTGAGCAGGTGCGGGGACTGGAATCGGATGCGCGCTCGGACGTTTATTCGCTCGGCATAGTTTTGTACGAGATGCTGACTGGCCGCGTGCCTTTCAACGCCGACAGCGAATTCGAGTTGATGAAAGCGCAGGTCGAACAGGCCCCGGCCCCGCCCAGGAGTTTTGCCACGCACATACCGCTCCCGGTCGAGCATGCGATAATGCGCTCGCTCGCCAAGAAGCCCGAAGCGCGCTACCAGAACGCGGGTGAATTTCGCTCTATTCTGATGGGGACGCTGGGCGCAACGACGAATCTGCTCGACAAAAAGCCTGCCACTTACGCCGCGCCTGTAACCCGCGCGATGGACATTCCGATTCCCGAAGGCACGATAATCTTAACCGAAGAGCCGCCGGATACGTCGAAGCATACAAGAGTTTCGGGAAGCCCCGACCAGCCTGTCGTAACGGCCAAACAAGATAAGCTGACATCCGCCGTCGCTGGCAATACAGGTAAAGCGGCACGCGCGGAAACTGTTGTGCAAGCTGCTTCACCGGAGGCGGCTCATACGTCCATCAGTCAGCCGCAAGCATCTGCGCGGGGCAAGCTCAACGGGAAGCATTACATCGCAGCCGCACTGGTGCTGCTCGTATTAATAGGCGTTCCGCTCGGGTGGATGGCCACGCGACAAACGCCGGTAACGCCTGAGCCGACAGCGCCTCAAACTGCTCCTGACGCGGAGACGCCCCCTGCTGAGCCTGCCGCCAATTCAACGGCAGAAGTGCCCGCAGAGCCAACGGACAATGCCAATGAAAGCGCTAACCTCAATGCGAACGCTTCGCGGTCTGCGCGGTCGCGCAACGCTCGGAACGAGAGCGTGTCTAACGAAAACGCTTCAGACGCTACAACTCCTCCAGTCACTCAGCCTGTGCCCGTGGATACTCCGCCCGTAGTCGCGCAGCAACCTCCTACCCCTCCCATTGAAAATAAAAATGTGAGCGCGCAGGCCGGAAACAAAAACGAAGCCAAGGCCCAAGCTAAGAAAGGCGGCGGCGTGGGCGGCTTCTTCAAGAAGATATTCGGCGGCGGTGAAAAGAAGAACGATAACAAAAACAAGAAGCCGTAGCTTATAGCTCTACGACTTCTTTGTAAGTCGGTATAACAACATTCCAGCCCAACTCTTTGACGATCTTGTTGCGCAGAGCAGCGGCGGAATCCGGCTCTCCGTGAATGATGAAGGTCGTGCGCGGCGGGCGCTTGAATCCGCCGAGCCATCTGAGCAGTTCTGCCGAATCGGCGTGCGCAGACAGGCTGCCGATGCTTTCGATGTGAGCCCTGACCTCGACGAACTGGCCGTGAATCTTTATCTCTTTTTCTCCGTCCTGCAGTCTTCGACCGCGAGTCCCCGCCCCCTGGTATCCCACAAAAACGACCGTGCTCGCCGGGTCAGGCAGAAAGCGCGCAAGGTGATGGAGCACGCGCCCGCCCGTAGCCATGCCTGATGCCGAGACGATGATGGCGGGGCCTTTTTCGGCGCTGAGCGCCTTCGACCCGCCTCGCCCCTGCACCAGATGAAAGTTGCGCGTCGCAAGCGGATTCCGCTTGAGATTTTCTATCCTCTGCATATCGAAATCGTGATCTTCTTTATGCCTTGAATAGAGCCGCGTGGCTTCTGCTCCCATAGGCGAATCTACGGAGACTGGCAGAACAGGGATGCGGCCTTCGTCTTCAAGCTCGCGCAAGTAGTAGACGAGCAACTGCGTGCGCCCGACCGCGAAAGCAGGAATAATGATCTTGCCGCCGCGCTCGGCAGTCGCGTTTATTATCTCGGCCAGTCTGGTTTTCGGGTCGCTGTCTTCGTGAAGCCGGTCTCCGTAAGTTGACTCAACCAGCAAATAATCAGTTTCATCTATTGCCGAGGGGTCATTCAGTATAGGCTCGTCGTAGCGGCCAACGTCGCCGGAAAAAAGTACCGTGAACGGATCGCGCTCATGCTCAGTTATATCAAAGTGAATAAAGCTTGAACCGAGTATGTGCCCGGCAGGGATGAAACGCGCATTGATGAATTTGCTGAGTCGCACGTCCTGATCATATTTGACCGGGCGGACGTGCCGGAGCGCATCCTCCGCATCGCGTTCCGTGTAGAGCGGCAGCGCGGGCTTGTGTTTCGTGAAGCCTTTCCGGTTCGCATACTCCGCATCTTCTTCCTGAAGCCTCGCCGAATCAGGCAACATTATCTTCATCAAATCAGCCGTTGCCGTCGTTGCATAGATAGGCCCTGTAAACCCGTCGCGCACAAGTCGCGGCAGATAGCCCGTGTGATCTATGTGCGCGTGAGTAACAAGCGCCCATCCGATTGACGCGGGGTTGACCGCGAGCGGCTCCCAGTTGCGTTCTCTGAGTTCCCTGAAGCCTTGAAACAACCCGCAATCAATGATCGCGCGGTTGCCGCTTACTTCAAGGACGTACTTTGATCCGGTTACTGTTCCCGTTGCGCCGAGGAATTGAAGGTTAGCCATAGTCCTTTCACACTAACAAATCGCCCGAACGAGGGGCAAGCTCGCAGCCGTGTGGCGAGAGGTAAATCGAATAGTTGTTTTGCGCGAGCCTATCCGGTAAAATTACTCATGACGAATTTTATGGGAGTCGCGCTAGAGCGGCTGATGTTTCTCTGGGGGAATAGGTAGAGCATGAAAGATAAGAAGCGGTACTGGTTGCTGGTCTTTGCGCTTGTAATCCCTGTGGCATTCGCGGGCGCGCATCCTGCCCAACGGTTCTCAACACAAAACGGCGATGAATCGGTCACGAGGAAAAAAATAGCCGAAGATTTTGCCGATGCAATACTGGTGGCAAAAGATAAATACGCGGGCCAGATTGATTTCGATAAGATGACAAAGGCTTCCATACTCGGAATGCTTCGCCAGCTTGATCCGCATTCGGGCTACTTCGACCGCAAGGAATGGGAATCATTCCAGAACGATCAGCGCAGCCGCTACTTCGGCATCGGCTCGACCATCGCGCAGCGAAACGAGAAGGTCTACATAATGTCGCCGTTTGAAGGCACGCCCGCGCATCGAGGCGGCATCCGTTACGGCGACCAGATAATAGGCATAAACGGCGAGTCAACCGAAGGGTGGAATTCGCGGCAGGTGTCAGACAAACTCATCGGCCCCGAAGGGACGCCGGTCGTTGTCAAAGTTTCGCGTCCGGGCGTGAGCCAGCCTATCGAATTGAAGTTTGTGCGAGAAGCAGTTCCGCTACCATCGGTCTCGAATTTCTATCTGGGCTCGAATGGCGTCGGCTACATCAATTTTGATCGCGGCTTCAACACGACCAGCTTCGACGAGATTCGCGCCGCGCTCAGAGAGATGCAGGGGCAGGGAATGACATCGCTTGTGTTTGACCTGCGCGGCAATCGTGGCGGGCTTGTGGATCAAGCGCAGAAGATTGCAAACCTATTCCTTTACAGAGGCCAGAAGATACTCACGATGCGCGGGCGACCGGGCGTCTTCCCGCCGCGCGAAGGTTATGCTAATAACTCAGAACCTGCCGAATACCCGCTGGTCGTGCTGGTCAATCGCGGTTCGGCCTCTGCTTCTGAAATACTCGCGGGCGCGCTGCAAGATCACGACCGCGCAATAATCGTAGGCGAGAACAGCTTTGGCAAAGGGCTTGTGCAGAACATATTCCCTCTGTCGGATGGCTCAGGCTTGACGCTCACGACGGGCCATTACTACACGCCGAGCGGTCGCCTGATTCAGCGCGACTACAGTGGGCGCTCATTCTACGATTACTATCTGAAGCGCGGCGACAAAGAAGCCGTTGTAACCAGAGAAGAGAAGCGCACCGATAGCGGGCGCACGGTCTACGGCGGCGGCGGCATTGATCCTGATGTTGCTGTGAAGATTCCGGCTCATGAAAACGAGCTTGTCCGCGTGTGGATTGAGCCTGTGTTTCAGTTCGCTCGGCAGTTAGCCGGAGGGCAGGTGGCTGGCCTCAGCGAATTCAAGATTGATCGCCAGAACGATCACCGTCACCGTCTGACGGCGAATGAATATCAGATTAGCGACAAAGTTATTGCCGCGTTCAAGAATTACCTGCGCGAGCACAAAGAACTGAAAGCAGATGACACGCGGGTTGATAAAGATGCTGTATGGCTCAAACGCCGCATCCGTTACGAAATTGTGACTGCGGCATACAGCGAAGAGACAGCCAGACAGGTGTTGAACGAAGGCGATGCGCAGTTGCAGCGAGCAATCGCTGAATTGCCGAAAGCCAAAGAGCAGGCCGAAGAGTTTACGCGCGCGCGCGTTGCGTCTCGCAATAGAGATTAACTCATCTCGCAACGGTTTCTTTAATCAACACTGATCGGCCAGGGCGAACGCGCTCTGGCCGATTTTATTTGCTGTTTAATTAAGCAGTATGATTTTCGCTGCCGGGCAATAGTGGTATACTGGCCTCAAGCAGACAATCCCGTTGCTGCAAGGGAGGTGAGGTTGAAAAAGAAGCCGCCTTCACAATCCGAGATGGTTCGAGTCTGGACGCGAGTGATCCTCCGCACTTTTCTGATCATCGTGAGCAGCATTCTGGGAGCCTGGATTCTTTATCAACTCAGAACGGTTCTGTTGCTTTTGATCTTTTCGATCTTCTTCTGCTATTTGGTTGCGCCGCTCGTGCGAATAACCGAACAGCCCGTTTATGTTGCCGGGCGCGAATTGAAAATCCCGCGCGGCCTTGCGATCTTTCTGGTTTACATCGGCATAGGGCTGTTGCTGTTCTTAACTATTCGATTGATCTCGCCGATGATGACCCAGCAGGTAGACGATCTCAAAGCGCAATGGCCGAGTCTTCAGGCAGACGCCAGAAATAAGTTCAACGACCTGTCGAATTGGATGCAGCATCTGAAATTGCCTGAGCAATTGCGCAATGATTTGACGGAGCGCGGAAATAAACTTGTTTCTTCAATAGGCCCCTGGCTCGGCACACTTTTGTTGAGCGCTTTCGGTTACTTGCCGTACCTGCTATGGCTGATCATCGTGCCGATATTTTCATTCTTTCTGCTCAAGGACGCGGCGAAAATTGAGCACGGTTTGGTTGCGTTGCTGCCCAATGAAAAATTAAGAAAGCGTGCTCACTGGCTTTTGGAAGATGTCAGCAAGACGCTTGCTGCCTACATTCGCGCTCAGATCACGGCATGCATCGAAGTTGGAATACTGATAACTGCCGGGTTCAGTATAATCGGCGTGCCTTACGCAATCGTGATGGGAGCCGTTGCCGGTATGCTCGAATTCCTGCCGATGATCGGGCCGTCCATCTTTGCCGCCGTCGCGTTTCTGCTGGCGCTGACCGTTTCACTCAAGCTGGCGCTCATAGTCGCAGTGTTTTTAGCGGTGCTGAGAATATTGCAAGACTACATAATCTATCCTCGCATCGTAGGTCACGGCATAGAGATGCATCCGCTGGTCGTGATAATAGCGATACTTTCAGGCTTCGAGTTAGGCGGATTGGTAGGTGTGTTTCTTTCAATCCCGTTTGTCGGGTTGATGATAGTTGTTTATAACCACTATCTGGCATACAGAGGAAGACAGGGGGCCGCAGGGCCGGTCAGCGCAGAACAATTTGAACGCGAGCTTCAGCGCCCTTCCCGGCCTGAGCTTGCTCCTGCGACGACCGCATTGGAAGAATAGCTCTTTCGGTTTTCCTGACGGTTTTGCCACACAAGGAATCGTGATGACCAGATTCATAACAATCGCCGCATCGAAAGGCGGAACCGGCAAGACGACGACGACCTGGAATTTAGGTTTCGGGTTAGGGCTTGCGGGGGCACGCGTACTGCTCGTTGACTGCGACCCTCAAGACAATCTCAGATTCATCGCTGATGTGGATGAATCGAAACACAATCTGGCTGCGGCAATCGAGAGCGGAGCGGTTTCCGCGACCGCAATTCGCGAAGGGATGTCAATAGTGCCGAGCGGAGGCCGCCGCTTACTTCAAACAGCATTTTCTGCTGACGGGCAGCGTTCGATCACAGCGCCGCTCAAACATGCGCTCGGAGCGCTTGAAGACGAATTTGATTTCGTCCTGTTCGATTGCCCTCCCGAATTCGGGCGAATGACATCGGCGGCGCTCTCTTTATCCGACTACCTGTTGATACCCTGCATTTCGACGTGGCTCGGCTTGCGCTCGATTGAGCAGATGGTGAATTTCGTGGACACGCACACGCGCGACGCCCGCATTGACAGCGACCGCACAGGCATCGTGATGACTTTCTACACGACTCGCCGCTCGGGGCCTGAGTTGGTTAG
>DATEKX010000522.1:0-3604 GCA_035277165.1 Blastocatellia bacterium
AACGAATTGACAAGTCGCGGTTACACGTTCACGAGTGATACGGATACAGAAGTTCTCATTCATGGCTACGAGTCATGGGGATTGGATGAACTGGTATCGAGATTAAGAGGAATGTTCGCGTTTGCTTTGTGGGATGATCGCAAGCGAAAGTGTTTCCTTGTACGCGACCGGCTGGGCGTGAAGCCTTTGCTTTATTCGATTCGAGATGGCCGTCTTGGATTCGCCTCGACTGCGCGCGCGCTCAAATCCGGTGGATTCGCGGGTGAAATAGATGAACAGGCAATAGCAGAATATCTGGAATTCGGTTTCATCACGGATAAGCGTTCAATATACAAAAATGTTTCCAAAGTTGCCGCAGCATCAATCGTCGAATGGAGCGAAGGCAAGCTTCGCGCGCGCCATTACTGGTCGCCGCCTGAGGTCGATGAGTCTTGCAAACTCTCTTTCAATGAAGCGGTGGTAGAGACCGAGCGCATATTTTTGGAAGCTGTAAAACTTCGACTGCATGCCGATGTGCCGGTCGGCGCGCTGTTGAGCGGTGGTGTTGATTCAAGTCTTGTATGCTGGGCCGTAGCTCAGTTGGGCGGCGACGTAACTGCTTACACGGTCGGAACTCCCGGCGACCCGTGGGATGAAACAAGTGATGCGACGGCGACGGCTCGCGCACTTGGAATGCCTCATCGTGTGTTAGGGCTTTCGCCGACAGATGCGCCCGATGTTCAAGAGTTGGTATCGGCATTCGGCGAGCCATTCGCCTGCGCTTCTGCCTTAGGGATGTTAAGCGTTTCTCAAGCCGTAGCCGGGTCGGCAAAAGTCTTGCTTACAGGCGATGGAGGGGATGATGTGTTTCTCGGTTATCCTGAGCATCGCCATTTCTGGTTCGCGCAAAAACTGGCGCGAGCGCTTCCGCGCGCGAGCGGCAAGCTGTGGCTTCGAGCCCGCGCAAGCTTTCCCGCGAGCGGACACCTGCGCCGCATCAGGTCGTTTATTGATTACACGACCGGCGGTTTGGGCGCTGTCACCAACGCGCGCGATGGGTTGCCAATGTACCACAGCAATCGCTTGCTCGGCGAAAGGCTCATTGATGCGACCATTGATCAACGCGCTATCTCATGGTCGCCTGATTCAGCTCGGAAACTCCTGACGGAATTCTTAATTCACGATCGCCGCACCAGATTCACAGGAGAGTACCTGCCCAAAGTAGACGGGGCGACTATGCATCATTCGATAGAAGCTCGCTCGCCTTTCCTGGATCAGAAATTATGGGAGTTCGCATCTGCTCTTCCGTTCAGCCTTCGTTTGAAGGGCGGCAATTTGAAAGCGATATTGCGAGAGCTTGCGCGACGAAAGATAGGCGAGCGCGTTGCGAGCGGGCGCAAGCGAGGATTTGGTATTCCTGTTCAGCGATGGCTCGCGGGTCGTTGGCGGTCAGCGGTCGAAGATAGCTTTCGCGATTCACTGTTGGAACGAGAAGGATGGCTACGTTCAGACGCGATTCTCGTTCAGTTAGAAAAAGCTGCGCAACAAGGATGGGCTTCAAATCAATTGTGGTACAGCTTTGTTCTTGAATGCTGGTTGAGGCACGAGCGCGAGCAATCATCGAATCTCAATTCTGCGGTCGCGGAAAAGATTCCTGCGGTCGCATCGTTTCGTTAAGAGGTGTATTAGAGAATTGAAGCGAAGCGTCTTACAACTTGTCAGCAGTTTTCATCAGGGCGGCTCTGAGCGTCAAGCGATACAACTTGCGCGGCTGCTCAAAGAGAGCGGTCGTTATAATGTGAGCCTTGCCTGCCTCGATAGCAACGGCGTGCTGCGCGACGAAGCAGAGCGATTGGAACTTGGTCACATCCCGGAATACAGATTGACCAGCTTTTATGACCGCAATATGGTTGTGCAGCTACGCCTCTTAGCTCGATTCCTGCGACAGCGCGAGATCAATATCGTGCATACGCATGACTTTTACACGAATGTATTCGGAATGGCAGCCGCGAAAATGGCGCGCGTGCCTGTTCGCATCGCATCGCGCCGCGAGACGACAGGCTGGCGCACGCAGGCGCAAAAGTTCGTAGAACGTCTGAGTTATCGCATGGCTCACTGCATCGTTGCCAATGCCGAAGCGGTTCGCGGGCAACTGGTCGAAGAAGGTGTTCGCGCTGAAAAGATTGTCACTATCTACAACGGGCTGGATATGCAACGCATCAAGCTGCGACCCGGTTTGAGCCGCGCGGATATACTGGCCTCGTTCGACCTGCAACAGCACAGCAGCAACCGCTTTGTCACCATAGTCGCTAACTTGCGCCATCCGGTGAAAGACCACCCGACATTTCTGCGAGCAGCCAGCCGCGTTTATCAAAGCGCGCCTCATGCGCAATTCGTCATCGCTGGCGAAGGCGAATTAATCAAGCCTATGAAGGAACTGGCCGGTCAACTCGGCTTAGAACGCGTCACACATTTCATAGGCAGATGCGACCGCGTTGCAGAGTTGCTCGCTGTTTCCGATGTGTGCGTGTTGAGCTCGAAAGCAGAAGGCTTTTCAAACTCGATACTGGAATATATGGCCGCCGGGCGACCTGTCGTCGTCACAGATGTGGGGGGCGCGCGTGAAGCGGTTATTGATAACGAAACAGGTTATCTGGTGCCAGCGGGCGATGATGAAGCTATGGCTCAAAGGATCACCCGCTTGCTTGAACAACCTGAGATGGCTCAGGCGATGGGAAGAAAGGGGCAAAAGAGGATTGAAGAAAACTTTTCATGTCGGGCGCAGCTTGAGCGCGAAGAGAGTCTGTATGAGAGGCTACTGCGGCCCTCGCACAGGAGGCCATCGCAGGTATTAGACAATGTGGCGCAGTAAGATTTCAGAGGATAAAGACATGGGCGAGCGGGGCGTGTTGCAGCATGAACAATCACAAGTTTCCGGTAAGCGAGAAGCGACGAGCGCACCGCGAGCAAACTTGCTGAAGGTGCTTATCGTCGCTCCGTCACTGGACATTCTGGGCGGGCAAGCCGTACAAGCTTCGCGCCTGCTTGCGCGGCTCGGTAAAGAGCCGGACATTTCAGTGTCATTCTTGCCGCACAACCCGCGACTGCCAGCGCCGTTCAACAAGCTTCAATCAATCAAATACGTCCGCACGATTGTGACCTCTTTCCTTTACATAGCTCTGTTGCTTGCGCGGGTTCGCAAGTACGATTGTATACATATATTCTCGGCGTCTTATTTCTCGTTTCTGCTTGCGCCGACGCCAGCGATATTGATAGCGAAACTCTATGGGAAAAGGGTCGTGCTCAATTATCGAAGCGGCGAGGCGGCAGATCATTTGAAACGCTGGAGCAAGACGGCCTTGCCCATCATGCGCCTTGCTGATCGAATAGCGGTTCCATCCGGTTATCTTGTGGATGTGTTCAAAAGATTCCATCTGGAGGCTCACTCGATTTTTAACTTCGTTGACACGGAGCGATTTCGATTCCGTAAGCGAGAACCATTGAGGCCGATATTTTTGTCGAACCGCAATCTTGAGCCTCTGTATAACGTAGCTTGCGTGCTGCGCGCTTTTGCCATCATTCAGCAACGTTTCCCCGAAGCCCGATTGACAGTTGCGGGAGATGG
>DATEKX010000523.1:0-9342 GCA_035277165.1 Blastocatellia bacterium
CCAGCGTTCCGCTTCGCTTCACGCAGGGCTTTATGCCCTCGCCCGCATACGCGGGCTGAAAAACGGTGCGGAACGCTGATTATCAATCACATCAGATTATCAAGCACATCCGGTTATCAATCACATCCGGTTATCAATCACATCAGATTATCAAGCACATTCGGTTATCAATCACATCAGATTATCAATCCACGTAAAGAAACTCGTTGAGGTTGATGAGCGCGTGGCAGAAATCTCTGAGCGCGGCTTCATCGGGCTTTTCGTTTTTGCGTTCGGCGTAACCCGCAGATTGCGACTTGATAAACTCTAAAGACCACTGCATCTCTTTCGCATCGGGGCGACGGCTCAAGGCAATTTGAAAGGCGCGTGTGATTTGAGCCTTCAGGTTCGCGCCCGTCTCGCGCTTGATGCGCTCGGCGAAATAGCCCGACTGCTCCAATACAAATTCATTGTTCAACAAAGCAAGCGCCTGCGGTGAAACAGTTGAAACGCTGCGCACAGGGGCAGACACCGTCGTCACAGGACAATCGAAGACTTCAATCAACGGAACAAGCACCGAACGCTTCACGAAAATGTAGACGCTGCGCCGCCACTGCTCCGCTCCTTCTTTCACGTCGAGAGGCCAGCGCGGCCTTGAACCTGTAGAGATCACAGACGAATCAATGCGCGGATAGATTCCCGGCCCGCCCATCTTTGGGTTCAACTTTCCGCTCACGGTCAGAATGCTATCGCGCAGGATTTCCGCTTCGAGCCTGTGCGGATTCATTCGCCATAGCAAGCGATTTTCTTGATCTTTCGCCGCCGCCCGTTCATCGAATCGGCTCGATTGCCGGTACGCGTTCGAAGTCAGAATCAAGCGATGCATCGCCTTCCAACTCCACCCGCGTTCTTTGAACTGTGTCGCCAGCCAATCAAGCAATTCAGGATGGCTCGGACGGTCGCCCGTTGCGCCGAAATCGCTCGGCGTGCGAACGATGCCTTTGCCGAAGTGATATTGCCAGATGCGATTGACCGCTACGCGCGCCGTCAGCGGATTGGCTGCGCTCGCAATCCAATCGGCTAATTCTTTGCGGCCAGCGCGAGGGTCAACATCCGCGCCGCCTGCCAGCACGCTCGGAAAACCCGGATGAACCTCTTCGCCCTTCTGCCGGTAATCGCCGCGTTTGAGCAGATAGCTTTTCATCAGCCAGCGTCTATCCGTGATGCCCATCACTGCTGGCAATTGATTTGGGCGAGTCTTGTTGATTTCGTTGATTTGTTCGCTCACGGCGTTTCGCGCTTTTCTCTCTTCGGTCGAAAGCAGCGCGTCAATCTCTTCGGGCTGAAGCTGAACATCTTTGGCAAAACGTCGAGCAAGCTGCCCGCGAAATTCTTCTATGTTTTGACCTTCGAGCGCGCCTGCCCGCTGGGCCAGCTTTACATGGAACTCGACTTTTTCGGCGAGCAGTTTATCGCGGTGCGGTTTTTCGATTTCGGCAATCCGTTGGCGAAAGGGTTTGAGCTTTTCGTCAACCGCTTTTCTTTTAGCTTTGAACGCGGCCTCTTCTTCGGCGCTGGCTAACGTGCGGTCTGTTTTCTGGAATTGGAAAAAGATCGCCTGCATCCGGTAGTAGTCTTTCTGCGGAATCGGATCGTATTTATGATCGTGACAGCGGGCACAACCTACCGTCAGACCTAAGAACACGGACGAAGTCGTAGTCACTATGTCATCGAGTTCATCCATGCGCGTCTCTTCGTCTTCGGCGTTGTCTACCGTCGGCCCGTTGCGGCAAAAGCCTGTCGGAATCAATGCGTCTGTATCCGCCGGGTTGGACTGATCATTCGCAAGCTGTTCGCGGATGAACTGATCGTATGGTTTATCTTCGTTGAAAGCTCGGATGACCCAATCGCGATAGCGCCAGGCGTGCGGGCGATCATAGTCGAATTCATAGCCGCCGCTGTCGGCATAACGCGCAAGGTCTAGCCAATGGCGGCCCCATCGTTCGCCATAGTGAGGCGAAGCAAGAAGCCGCTCAATCACCTGTTTGTAAGCCGCATCCGAAGGGTTGCGAACAAATTCATTCACCTCTTCCGGCGTAGGCGGTATGCCTGTCAGATCGAGATAGACGCGCCGAATCAGCGTGCGAGGCAAGGCCTGTGGCGCAGGCGCGAGACCTTCTTTTTCGAGTCGATTCAGAACGAAAGCGTCAATCTCGTTTCGAACCCACGAACGATTTCTGACCGCAGGAACAGTCGGGCGCGCGGGTTTCAGGAACGACCAGAACTCACGGTCTTTGTCTGTGATCGAATAACCCGGCGCGCGAACCGGCGCGCCTGTTTCCGTTGCCGCCGCGATTGCGTTCGCGGGGAGTTTGCGAATCCACTCAGCAATAGCAGCGATGTCAGAATCAGAAAGTCTGTCCATGCCCAAAGGCATTTTCGGATCTTCTGCGTGGGTAATCAGCTTATAAAGCAAGCTTTGTTCTGGATGACCGGGGACGATAATTTTTCCGCGCGCGCCGCCTCTGAGGACGGCTTCCAGACTGCGAAGATCGAGCCCTGAGCGTTGCATCTTACTGCCGTGACAGGAAATACAGTTTGCTTCAAAGATGGGCGCGACCTTTTCTTTAAAGTCATCGGCAGCAGCGCCCGCTTTTTGAAATGCCAGAAGGCAGACAACTCCGATGATGCATACGGTCGTTTGAATTCTTCGCTGTCGAGTCTTTGCTTTCTCCATGAAGCCCTGCGCAATTGAGTTAAATTACATGAAATGTCATGTAGTTACTACAGCACCGAATCCAAGTCAAGCAAGATGAATATTGTGCCCTGCACAAGAATTCTATTTTGTTAGATATAATACTGCCAGCGAATAGAATGAGTAATATGGCTCAGGGCTTATTTTGAAATAATCGCGCAATTCAATCTGCTCGCGGCGATTGGATTGCGCCCTTTTAATACAGGCGGATTTTCAAAACCTATTCGCAGTAGTGTTGAAAAATCTATAGTTTGGACTTGATTTCTAGCCTTTTGCTGTGGATACTTGAGCGTGTTTTAGCGAGCTATACATCGGGTTAGAATCAAATTCCAGGTTTAAGTATTAAAAGTTGACAGCGCGTTTGTGTTTTCGATTGCGGACGCGGCGGGATTGAACGTGATCAGGAAGGAGCCGCTGATTGTAGTGGCAAACAGGAGACAGATGACTAAGGCAGAGCTTGTTGAGGAAGTAGCTCGCGCGGCTGAATTGAATAAGCGCGATGCTGAAGTGATAGTCGAAACGGTTTTCGACTCGATAATCTCCGCGTTGCACAAAGGTGAGAAAGTCGAGCTGCGCGGCTTCGGCAGTTTTCGCACGCGCGAGCGCGGCCCGCGACGCGGTCGCAATCCCAAAACGGGTGAGCCGGTTGACGTTCCGGCGAAGCGCGTGCCGTACTTCAAGCCCGGCAAAGAGCTTAAGGAGTTCTTTACCGAAAGCCCCGAAGACGGCGGCGAAAAGACTACAGAAACAGCCGAGCCTATATCCCCTCCAACGGGTGAGCCGTTAGGCGAGCCACAGCATACCGAAAGTCCCGCCGATTCGACGGGCGGCTCAATGGCGGAAACAGGCGGCGCGACTTCTGAAACTTCCAGCAGTGGTGACTCATCTTCCGGTTCGGCTGACTAGGCAACCGGCAGATCGCTATTAAAGGTCAATGGCCCTTTGGCAATGGCTCACCTGGAATTGATTATGGTCTGTACTCGCGTCGGGCAACTACAGGTATATCCTGAGCCGCGCGCGAATTCGGTTTTGAAATAGTGACTTTATGAGCAATGAGGATTTCAACTCCCGGAACGGGAAAGACCGCCGCACAGGCGAAGACCGCCGCAAAAACGAACGGCGCGATTCAGAACGCGAGGCTAAGCCGGGAGTCCTGACCTCGCGCACAGGCGAACGGCGCAAAAAGACTCGACGCAAAAAAGACGCTAAAACCAGTTGAGCCTGATGCTCTTGATTTCTCAAAGAGCATCAGGCTCAACTCAATAAAACCTCATCAACTGATTACATTTTCATTAATCCGTTCTTCACCAGAAACACCGAGAGCATCGCATTAAACTCCGCAGGTTTTTCCATCATCAAGAAGTGGCTCACGTCCTCCATCATATGATAGTCGAGATTCGGAGCGAGACTGCGGAAAAACTGCTCGGTGTCAGACTGCCACGTAGGCGATTTCGCCAATACCGTAAGCACAGGGGCATTGATCTTGTCCGGCTTATATATGGCTTCGTCCATCATGCCTTCCATTGCGCTGACTACCACGTGCTGAGGCGTCGCGAGCATAGAATCTTTGATCTGCTGGCGAAGCTCGGCGGACTTCACAGTCCTCAGCATACCATCAACCATGCTGTTGACTGTCTCTTTATAGTTTGGCCCGCGAAGCATTGCGAGGAATGGTTCTATCTGTTCTTTCTTGCCAAATGGTCGCAGCCCCCCATCAACGATTACAAGCGCGAGAGTCTTTTGAGGGTACTTGCGATAGAACTGGCGGATGACAGGCGCGCCCATGCTGTGGCCTACGAGGACGGCTTTTTCTACTTTAGCGTCGCGCATCACTGCATCAACCGCGCGGGCAAACAGATCCATCGTATAATCTATCTTCGGCTTATCGCTTTGCCCGTGACCCGGAAGGTCAATCGCAATGACTCGCGTCTTGTCTGTAAAACCAGGAACCTGCGAGCGCCAGAAATCCATGTTGCAAGTCCAGCCGTGAATAAAAATCAGCGTGTGATCGCCTCTGCCCAGACTCTTGTAATGCACGCGCGAGCCATCAAGCGTTGTGTAATGCGACTGGGCTTCGCTCAATGATTTTTGCGAGTGGTCGGCTCGCGCATCGGTCACGCTCGCAGCAATAAAAATCAGAGCTATTGCCAGAACATCAATCAGCGCGATTTTTAGCTTCTGTTTCATAGCGCCAAAGCCTCCTTTGAATAGTTCTGCCGGTAAAAGAAAAAGAAGCTCCGTAGGAGCGACCTGTCTATAGTATCTATTGGATAAAATGTTATGTAGCTCCGTAGGAGCGACCTATAAATCCTAAGGTCGCTCCTACGGAGCTACGAATCAATTGCTCAACTATTGCTATAGACAGGTCGTCCCTGACGGGACTTCTCAAACAACTTCTTACGCGATCAAGCGGTTGATGCTTTAGGTTCCCGCTTCCCAGGTGTTCATATACTCGATCATATCTGGAGTAAGCGTGTCTATATTGATTCCCATCGCTGCGAGTTTGAGCGAAGCGATCTCGTTATCAACCTCTTCGGGCAGCAGGTGCAATCCGGGCGTGAGCGTGCCTTTGTTTTTAACGAGGTATTCGCACGACAGCGCCTGATTGGCAAAGCTCATATCCATCACCGAGGCCGGGTGGCCTTCGGCAGCCGCGAGATTGATCAATCGCCCTTCGCCGAGCACGATGACGCGATTGCCTGACTGCTTCATCTTGTACTCTTCGACGAACGGGCGCAGTTGTTCAACCGCTTCGCTCATCTCGCCGAGCGCGACCAGATTCAACTCCACATCGAAGTGACCTGAATTCGCTACGATTGCTCCGTCGTGCATCTTCTCGAAGTGATGCGCGTCAATGACATGATGATTTCCTGTGACCGTGATGAAGATGTCGCCGAGCGGGGCGGCTTCTTCTATAGGCATAACGCGGAAGCCGTCCATCACCGCTTCGATTGCGCGGATCGGATTGACTTCGCACACGATGACGTTAGCTCCCATCCCGCGCCCGCGCATCGCAACGCCCTTGCCGCACCAGCCGTAGCCGACGACTACAAGCGCGCGGCCCGCAAGCAAAATGTTTGTCGCGCGAATCACGCCATCAAGCGTAGACTGGCCCGTGCCATAACGATTATCAAAAAAGTGTTTGGTCTGCGCATCGTTTACTGCAATCGCGGGCCAGCTCATTCGCCCGCTCTTTTCCAGCGCACGCAATCGGACAAGTCCTGTCGTCGTCTCTTCGGTCGAGCCGACAAGCGTGTCCATCAACTCAGGATATTCCCTGACCATCGTTGCCACCACGTCCGAGCCGTCATCAACTATCAGATCAGGCTTCGTATCTAAAGCCATCTTCACATGCGCGCGATAGGTATCTGTAGATTCGCCTTTGATTGCGAAAACAGGTATGCCGTATTCGGCGACCAGCGCGGCGGCTACGTCGTCTTGAGTCGAAAGCGGATTCGATGCGATCAGCACGGCGTCAGCGCCCGCAGCTTTGATAGCGCGAGCGAGGTTTGCCGTTTCAGTAGTGATATGGCAACAGGCGACCATTTTCATTCCTTCGAGCGGGCGCTCGCGCTCGAATCTTTCGCGTATCAAGCGCAGCACAGGCATTTCGCGCTCGGCCCATTCAATGCGCTTGCGCCCGGCAGGAGCAAGGCTCAGGTCTTTCACATCGCAGTTCGGTACTTGAGAGCTACTTGTCATTCAGAATTCTCCATAATAATTGTAAGGGCGGTCGCCCCTACATGAAATTTACAATCCTGCGGCGCTACGAAGGGCTTCCGCTTTATCCGTGCGCTCCCAGGTGAACTCAGGCTCGCTTCGCCCGAAGTGGCCGTATGCGGCAGTCATCTTGAATATGGGGCGGCGCAAATCGAGGCTTTCGATAATGCCGCCGGGCGTGAGCTTGAAGTGAGCGCGCACGAGGTCTGAAATCTTGTCTTCGTCAATCTTGCTCGTGCCTTTCGTATCAACCAGCACCGATACGGGTTCTGCCACGCCGATGGCATAGGCGAGTTGCACTTCGCAACGATCAGCAAGTCCTGCCGCGACTATGTTCTTTGCGACGTAGCGGGCCATGTAGCTAGCCGAGCGATCCACCTTCGTCGGGTCTTTGCCCGAAAACGCGCCGCCGCCGTGCGCGCCTGCGCCGCCGTACGTATCAACTATGATCTTGCGCCCGGTCAAGCCAGTATCGCCTTGCGGCCCGCCGACTACGAAACGCCCCGTCGGGTTGATAAAGAAGTCCGTGTTTGCGTCAAGCATCTCGTCGGGCACAACGGCTTTTATGACATGCTGTATCACATCGTCGTGTAGCTGCTCGTTTGAGACCGAATCGGAATGTTGAGAGGAAACAACGACCGTGTTGACGCGAACGGGTTTGTGCTTTTCATATTCGATGGTGACTTGAGATTTTCCATCGGGGCGGAGGTAATCCATCAGTCCTTCTTTGCGAACGTCTGAAAGACGGCGCGTCAGCTTGTGCGCAAGCATGATCGGCATAGGCATAAGCTCAGGCGTTTCGTTACAGGCATAGCCGAACATCATCCCCTGATCGCCAGCGCCGCCCGTATCAACGCCCATCGCGATGTCGGGTGATTGAGTATCTATTGCGGTAATCACGCCGCAGGTATCGCAATCGAAACCGTACTTGGCGCGCGTATAGCCGATATCCCTGATGGTCTCGCGGACAATCTTAGGGATATCCACCCATGCTTCGGTTGTGATTTCGCCTGCGACGACGACCAGACCTGTCGTCAGAAGCGTTTCGCACGCCACACGTGAATATGGGTCTTTGCTGATTATTGCATCGAGCACGCCATCGGAAATCTGATCGGCAATCTTGTCCGGGTGTCCTTCGGTAACAGATTCCGATGTGAACAAACGTTTATTAGTACTCACTTAGTTTCAGCCTCCTATCTGTAATTGACCTGCGGCGGGTCAGGATATGGAGCGAGACATTGAGGCCCACCGTAACCGCGAAATCTAGCAGACGGCTTTATGCCAAGTCAAGGTGAGTGCTTCACCGCAGGGGATGCGAAGATCTGAACAACTGAAATGTCCTGCATCGGTTGAACCCGATTTCGTCACGGCGTTATGATTGAATCATCAACTCAACGAGGAGGTCGAACGTTGCCGGGTTCAATCGTCTTCGCAGGAATAGCGCCACATCCGCCGTTGCTCGTCCCCGAAGTGGGGCGCGCCCGCATCGAACAAGTAGCAACCTCGCAAATCGCCTTGCGCGAATTCTCGCGGCGATTGATTGATACGCACCCCGAAACAGTTATCGTCATATCTCCGCATTCACCCTTCGACCCGCATGTCTTTACGGCTCGCGCATCGGCTGAGCTCAGAGGCGATTTCCGAGAGTTCCAGGCGCCGCAGGTCGAATTGGTATTCAGGAATGATCTTGAAATGATCGAAGCCATCGAGCGCGCGGCAAGCAGTGAAGGCGTCGCGTTCAGCAAGCTTGCGCGCGATTACCCGCTTGATCACGGCGCGCTGGTTCCGCTCTACTATCTTCACGAAGCTGGATGGGCCGGGCCTATAGTCGTGCTCGGCTTCACAGTGCAATCGAATAAAACGCATCTCGCTTTCGGGCGAGCAATCGCGCGTGCCGCCAGTTCGCTCAATCGCCGCGCGGCCCTTGTAGCCAGCGGCGACCTGAGCCATCGGTTGATAATAGGCGGGCCTTATGAATACGAGCCGACTGCGCACCTGTTTGACGAACAAATCGTTGAAGCAATAGCGACAGGCGTGTCAGACAACGTCATAAACATAGATCAGAAGTTAAGAGAGAGAGCGGGCGAATGCGGCTATCGCTCAATCGTCATCGCTTTAGGGTCTGTGGATGAGAACCCGCGCCATCATCAAGTGCTGAGTTACGAAGGCCCGTTCGGCGTCGGCTATATGGTCGCCGTGATCGTGGATGAAAACCAGATTAAACTATGAATCATCCGCCGGATGACATCACGCTGCCTGAGCTTGCGCGACTCGCAGTCGAAGCCTTCATAAGCCGAAGCGAACAAATCGAGCCGCCAGCCAAACCGCAAGGCACACTGGCCGAGCGCGCAGGCGTGTTCGTTACGCTGAGAACTGTGGGCGGCGAGTTGCGCGGGTGCATAGGAACTATCGAACCAGCGCATGCGACCGTAGCCGGAGAAATAATTCACAATGCAATCAACGCAGCAACTCGTGACCCGCGCTTTCTTCCAGTCAAACCGTATGAATTATCTGATCTGATGTATGGAGTGGATGTGCTTGCGCTGCCTGAACCGGCGCGCGGAGTCGAAGACCTTGACCCATCGATTTATGGCGTCATCATCGAAACGCTTGATGGCAGTCGCAGAGGTTTGCTGCTGCCGCGCATCGCTGGTCTTGACACAGCCGAACAGCAATGGTTCGCCGTGCATCAGAAAGCCGGAATCAAACTCGGCACGCCTGTTCGCGTCCAACGATTCACCGTCACGCGCTACGGCAAAGATTGAGCGCTTTTATAGCTATTTGCAATAAAGTGCGACCCATCACCAATTGTAGGGGCAGGGCTTGTCCCTGCCCGAATCGCCGACAGGCGATGAGCGGTCATGGTCTTGCGACCATCCGGGCAGGGA
>DATEKX010000524.1:0-4060 GCA_035277165.1 Blastocatellia bacterium
ACTTTTTGCGTGCCTTCGGCCACTACGCTTTCACCGGCTTTCAATCCTTCTTCGATGATCCACATTGACCCGACGCGGTCTCCGACTCTTACTTCCCGAATGCCGACTTTGTTATCGCTGCCCACGACGGCGACGCTGTACCGGCCTTGCAGTTCTGTGACGGCGCGTTGAGGAACTACCAGCGCGCCTTCTTTCAAACTGGTGACGGCGCGGACTCGCCCGTACTCGCCCGGTCGCAGAATGTTTCCCGGATTCGGAAACAGCCCTGCCAGTTTGATCGCGCCGGTCTTCTGATCTACGCTGCGGTCAGCCATATAAAACTGACCTTTTTGCGGATAAGTAGTTCCGTCGGACAGAATCAGTTCAAGTTCGAGCTTACCGCGCGCGCCTGAAATCAAACTGCTCTTGATGTACTTCTGATAATCCTGCTCGCCCGCTGTGAAATAGACCTTTATCGGATCAACGGTCGAGACAGTCGTCAGAGGCGGGCTGTTCGGATTGTTGAGATTGACCAGATTCCCGACTTGAACCGTAGCAATGCCCGCGATGCCGTCAATCGGAGCGATGATCTTTGTGAAACTCAGATTGATCTCCGCAGTCTTCAATGCGGCTTCCGAGGCTTTGATTTGCGACTTGGCGGACACGATTCCGGCGTTGGCTGTTTTGATTCCGGCCTCTGCCGCCTTTACTTGAGCGAGGGATGCAAGATTGGCCTGAACAGCATTATCATAATCCTGTTTGTTGATGACTCCACTCTTCACAAGCAGGGTGTAACGATCAACATCGAGTTGAGTCTTGCCTTGATTTGCCTGAGCCTGCGCAAGCTGAGCCTGAGCTTGCAGAAGCAGAGCTTCCGCCTGTCCCAGTTGTCCTTGAGATTTCGCGAGGTCTCCTTTTGCCTGTTCGACTGCTGCTTGAAACGGCCTCGGGTCGATCTCGAACATCAACTGTCCTTTCCTGACGAAAGAACCTTCCGTGTAGTTTTTGTTGAGCAGGTAACCTGTCACTTGCGATTTGATTTCCGCGTTCACTATGCCATCTAGCGTGCCGATCCATTCGCTGTAAATCGGAACGTCTTTCTGTTCGACCGTCGCCACTTCGACTTCCGGCGGGCCGAGCGGTTGCGATGTTGCTTTGGTCTTCGAGCAGGCGGCGGCTGCAAACAAAGCAACGATTATCAAAGAGGTCGCCGCCGCTGTGCGAATCCTTTGCTTCAAAGTTGCTGTGGCGACCTCTGCCATCAGAGCCGTCTTTGAATCTGTATTCATCAATATTTCTCTTTCCCGAAAAGCGATTATTGCGAATGGCCTACTTCAACTTCTATCTCTTCGACAATCGCTTTCATCAAGCAACCAGTTGGCACGAGCACAACGCCTTGCTTGCGCATCTTCGCCAGGAGTTCTCTGCCCGCTGAATCAACGAAAGTAACTGAGGCTAAATTTACAAGAATGGATTTGCAGTTGGCGGTAGCGGTCTCTGTGCGCCAGCACTTCTCCAGTTCTTCGACCCACGCTCCCGTCAGTTTCCCTGCGACTGTAAAACTCGTAGATTCGTTTTTGTGCTGAATATCAATTCTGAGCATCCTAAGCTCACCTCACATTTTAGAGGCCGTTTTAGAAAGAAACTCCGTAGGAGCGACCTGTTTATAGTTCCGGCGTCATAGAGCTCGCTGTAGCTCCGTAGGAGCTACAGTAAATATTTAACCTGCTTACTATAGACAGGTCGTCCCTAACGGGACTGCTAAAACATGTTCTTATTGGCAACAAGCTTGCCAAATAGATTGGTCACTGACCGCACAGGCTCAAGCCATAGACAGTAAAGCGAATAATGAATGGACGATGCGACTGGCTTGTTAGAAATTGGTCACTGCCGATGACCATATGTGGTCAACTGGCTTATTAAGGTCACGAACGCGGGCGGGTAATGCTCAGCTTGCGCATCTTGTTGTTGAGAGTTGTGCGAGGCAGGCCGAGCCGCGTGGCAGCGCCTGTCGCGCCGCCTATCACCCAATTGGATTCGCGCAGCACGCGCAAGATATGCTCGCGCTCGACCGCATCGAGCGTTGTCTGATCGGATTGATTCGTCGCGGCTTTCGCTGACTGCTTCAATTCAGCCAGCGGGATTTCAAGAGTGGAACCGCGCGAAAGTATCACGGCTCGCTCGATAAGATTTTGCAGTTCGCGGATGTTGCCCGGCCAGCTATAAGCGGTCAGGGCAGCAAGCGTTTGACTGGGGATGCGGTCTATCGGCTTCTTCATTTGCTGCGCAAACTTGTGCACAAAGAAATGAACGAGCAGAGCGATGTCGTCCGGGCGCTCGCGCAACGGCGGCAAAGTGATCGGGAAAACATTCAGGCGATAATAAAGGTCGTTGCGAAATTTTTTCTCGGCCACCATCTGAGCAAGATCAATGTTGGTGGCAGCCACCACGCGAACGTTCACACGAATAGTGCGCGAACTGCCTAATCGTTCGAACTCCTGTTCCTGAAGCACACGCAAGAGTTTCGATTGCAATTCAAGCGAAACATCGCCGACTTCGTCCAGAAATATTGTGCCTTCGTGAGCAAGCTCAAACCTGCCTATGCGTCGTTCAATCGCGCCTGTGAAAGCGCCTCGCTCGTGGCCGAAGAGTTCCGATTCGAGAAGACCTGTCGGGATAGCCGCGCAGTTGACTTTGACCAGAGTGCGCCCGCGACGAGGGCTTAAATTGTGAATGGCGCGCGCAAGAAGTTCTTTGCCCGTCCCTGTCTCGCCATAAATCAAGACGGTCGAATCGGTCTTCGCAACGGTTTCCACTTCCTGCAACACGCGCCGGAGCGCGCGGCTGCTGCCGATGATCTCCTCGAAATCGTATTCGGTTTGAATCGCTTCTTCGAGATAAAGCTTTTCTTCTTCAAGCCTGTTTTTGAGCGCGTCAATCTCGCGGAACGCAAGAGCATTCTCTACGGCGATGGCGACATGTTGAGCGATCTGCTCAAGGAGTTCCGCATCTTCTTTGGTAAAAGCATTCTCGTGCAGGCTCGAAATGCCCAGAACACCAAACGTTTGATCGCGTGAAATGAGCGGAACTGTGCAGCCTGATTTCACCCCCGCGGCTAAGAAGCGTTTCAAGGAAGGACGCCCTTCAAGGTCGTGAGCGTTGCTGATGACAGGCTGGCGCGTTCTTAGAGCCTGCTCAAGCAGCGTTCCGTCAACCGGAAGGATTTCATCTTCTATAAAGAAGTCTTCGCTCATGGTTGATTCCAGAGCCAGGACTCGAAGCTTACTGCCTTCGGCATCGTAAAGAGAAAGACCGGCCAGATCGTGAGGAATCACGCGCTGCAGGCAAACGGAGATGGCCGATAAAAGTTCTCGCAGATTGAGATTCGACACCAGCATCTTGTTGATTTCAAGCAATAGCTCGTAACGGTCTCGCTCGTGCGCCAGTTGGCACTGATAAACCTGAGCTTCAACGGCAGCGGCTATCTGAGCCGCTACCAGTTGAGCAAATTCGAGATCGAGGTTGATATATGCATCGAACTTATCGCTGGCAATTCCAAGCGCACCGAGATTCTGGCGAGCCGTGGTCAGAGGGAGAATGCAGAGCGACTTTACAGGATAGTCGCGCAGAACTTTCGTCACAGGAAAACGGTTTTCCTTATCCACATCACCCGTGACAAAAGGAGTCTGATTTTGCCAGACCCAGCCGACGGCTGAACCTTCGACCGGAATCTCTCTGGGCAATTGCCGCATGATGGGTCTGCTTGTCTCCAACACATGGATGCGCATGACGTTTTGCGCGCCGTCGTGAAGCATGAGACTCAGATTGTGAAAATCGAAAAGTTCGTGCAGGCGGTCGGCAAGTTCGTGAAACAGGTCTGACAGGTTTCGGTGCGACGCTATGGCTTTCGAAAGATCAAGCAGCGTTCGGTATTGACGCAATTGCAAATCAAGGCTTTGGGCAGTCGCTTCGCTCAAGTTTCACTCCTCTATGAAATAAAGAGTGACAACCGAGTCGGCGCACGTCAAGCGCTGAACGGCAAGACGATTCCTAAGGCGAAATGAGATCGGTTTCGTCCACA
>DATEKX010000525.1:0-3515 GCA_035277165.1 Blastocatellia bacterium
GGTCTCTTCTGCGCATAATCTGCCCGCGGGTTTAGGTGATTAGCGCCTTGCCTTGACTTCTTCGCCGGCACGCTCTTGTGCGCGCTGGTGCGCTACGGATATGAAATGCTTGAAGATCGCTTGAGACAACGGATCGTCTTGCCAGCCGACTTCCGGGTGCCACTGAACGCCGAGCATAAACTGATCGGGCCGCGTGTTGATGACGGCTTCGATCACTCCGTCCATAGCCCATGCGATGGGTTCGAGATCGCGACCAACTACGTCAATGGCTTGATGATGATGGCTGTTGACCGTTGTGTGCGTCGAGCCTGCAAGCCGGGCCACGAGCGAATCTTCCGTGATGTTGATCGAATGAGAGCGCCGCCAAAACAGATCGCCTTGCATGTGCTTGAGGTGATCTTTCACCTCTGTGGCAATATCCTGTATGAGCGTGCCGCCGCGATAAACATTCAATGACTGAATGCCGAAACAGATGGCCAGAACAGGCAAGCGCCGAGCCTCTGCGGCTGCCAGCAACATCATATCTGTTTCATCGCGTCGAGGCACAACGGGGCCGAGTCCGGGTTTCGGCTCGTGCCCGTAGCGCAGAGGATCAACATCGTTGATTGCGCCGGAAAGGCAGATCGCATCAACATGCGCGAGGATTGATTCGATATACTCCGGCTCAGGAATCAGTGGGAGCATTAAGGGCGTGCCGCCCTGAGCATAAAGGGCTTCCGGGTAAGTCTCCCGCAATTCGTAATAATTAGTATTCCAGTTATAGCGACACGGTATGCCGATTACCGGCCTATCATTGACGATCAATGCTTTTCCCTCTCAATAAAGATAGCCGCAGCGAGTACACTTCCCTGCGGCGTCCTCTGTGTGCTGAGCAGAAAAGGAGAATAGCCCGTTGATGTGCGGCTTGTCAATGAAATGGAAATGAGAAAGATAGTCTTGAGCAAGGCTTCGGCACATGATATATTCCGAGACGCCTCCTGATAGCCTCTATTCAGTTTTCATTGCAAACGAAAGATTTGAATTTCTCGAACAGGCGAATACCGTATAGGAACGGTTTTTTCGCGCCTCATCTGTTCGATTGATTCCAGAGCATCAGGCACGGCAATATCTGACAGCTTCTTTGAGTGAATTGATGAGCACAATTCGCTCGCCTCCGAATCATAATGAAAGACGTCGCTAACGATATGCGAAGGAAGCTTCAATGGCTGCTGATTTCACGGCTCGCCATAGCGGGCGCGCTACTGGTGACGGTCGGGTTGATTGAAAGAGATCCGTCTCCGCGCTCGTTCGTCCCCGTGCTCGCTGCCATGACGGGCGCAACAGTTCTGCTGTCGGTCTTTTATTTCCTCGCCCTTCGAACCCGCATTCCGCACAGAGCTTTAGCCTACATTCAATTGTCTCTTGATCTGGTTACAGTCACGTGGCTGGTCTATCGCACGGGCGATGTCGAGTCGCCGTTTCTGGCTCTCTACTTAGTTATCTTGTTCGCAGGTTGTGCGCTGCTGGGTGGTCGCGGCATCTATACGCTTGGGGCCTTGAGCGGCGCGCTTTACATCGGCATCAGCACGCTCGCCTTGAACGGCATGATTTCTCGCGCAGCCGGTTGGCCCGCGTATGAAGCGACGAACCTTTCGTGGACCAAGTTCATGTTCTCGCTCAACCTGATAGCCATATTTGCTGTTGCCATTTTATCGAGCCAACTGGCAAAGCACATACACCGCAACGAGAGAGAGATTACAACTGCAAGAACAGAGCTTGCGACCGCTACAAGAGACCTGGCCGATTATCGCTTATTCAACGACCGAATTATTGAGAGCATGCGAAGCGGTCTCGTTACGACAGACCTCGCAGGAAACATAATCACATTCAATCGCGCAGCCGAAGAGATCACCGGCTACAAAGCTCAAGATATTCGCGGTCAAAACATCTATCGTGTCTTCGGCGATATCGAAAAACAAATCGAAGTAGGTCTTGAATCAATTCGCACGCGCACGCGCCTGCCGCGATTTGATATAGGATGCAAGACCGCCGACGGGCACGAAATTCATCTGGGATTTTCGGTCGCGCCGCTTGTTGATGAATCGAATAATTCGCGCGGGTATGTGTTGACGTTTCAAGACTTAACCGAAGTGATGGAGCTTGAGCGCGAAGTCCGCCGCCAGGAAAGACTGGCCGCGCTCGGCAAGATGGCCGCAGGGCTTGCGCACGAGATTCGCAATCCGCTCGCTTCGATGCGCGGCAGCGTTCAGGTGCTGGCGAGCGAATTGAGTTTTTCGACAGACCAGTCACAGTTGATGGACATTGTCCTGCGCGAATCTGATCGCCTCAATCGCATCGTGTCGGATTTTCTAACCTATGCAAGACCGCCGAAGATGGAACGCTCAGTGATCGAGCTTAGAGGCTTGCTTGGGGAAACAGCCGCGCTGTTGCGCAACAGCTCTGAACTGAGGCCCGACCATCAGATCATCGAAGAGCATCCTTCGGAAGCCGTGTTCTATCTCGGCGACCCGAATCAGATTAGACAGATATTCTGGAATCTGGCGCGAAACGCGATTCAAGCCATGCCATTCGGCGGAGACCTTTGTATCAAGCTCGATGCAAAGCCGGACAGCGAAGTGAGCATCACGTTCAGCGATACGGGGCAGGGAATGAGCCGCGAGCAGAAAGAGCGGTTGTTCGAGCCGTTCAATTCATCAAGCGGCGGCACGGGCCTCGGCATGGCGATTGTTTATCAACTCGTTCGTGATCACAGCGGCAAGATACTTGTCGAGAGTGAGGCCGGAAGTGGAACAAGCATTTCAATCAAGCTACCAAACAGCGGTCGAGTTGCACGCCAGTCCGTTGCCGACTCGAAATCGCCTGTGGCAGTGGCAAGCTGAAAAGTGAACGATGAACTATGAATGATCAACGATGAGTAAAAAACAGATCGCCCATTCAGGGTTCTTAATTAGCGGTTAGTGGGAGGAGATAGTCATGGAAAAGTTATTGGTTGTGGATGACGAGCGCAGCATGCGCGAATTGCTTGAACTGGTCCTCAAACGCGAAGGATATGCCGTGCATACGGCTGAAAACGGGACGCGTGCGCTCGAACTCATACGACAAAACGTTTACGATCTGATTATCTCTGACGTGAAGATGCCCGATATCAACGGCATTGACCTGCTGGCTCGCGTGCGCGAAATCTCGCCTGAAACGATGGTGATAATGATCACGGCATTCGCCACCGTTGACACCGCTCGCCGCGCATTCAAGCTCGGAGCCGAAGACCTTGTAATCAAAGACGCCGGTTTCGATGTCGAAGAATTGAAAGTTTCCGTAGGCAAGGTTCTTGAAAAGAAACATCTGCGCCAGGAAAACGTCTTGCTCAAGCGCGAACTTCGCCAGCGCAATTCGCTCGACAACATTGTCGGGCGCTCGCCGCAGATGCAGGCCGTCTATCAGATGATCGAGACGGTTGCTGCGACAACCTCGACCGTGCTGATTACAGGCGAATCGGGGACGGGCAAAGAGCTTGT
>DATEKX010000526.1:0-2844 GCA_035277165.1 Blastocatellia bacterium
ACGGTCTACGATCAGAACGGAAAAAAACTGCGCTTCTATAGCGACCTAGTCAAAGGCAAGACCGTAGCCATCAATTTCATCTTCACGACATGCACGACCATATGCCCGCCGCTCACAGCTACGTTTCGCAAAGTTCAACAGGAACTCGGCGAGCGCGTAGGCCGTGACATTCAGATGATTTCGGTCAGCGTTGACCCGACGACAGACGTGCCGGAGCGATTGAAGGAGTTCTCGGCCAAGTTCAAGGCAGGGCCGGGATGGACATTTGTAACAGGCGACAAGCAGGAGATTAGCGCTTTGCTCAAGGCGCTGGGCACGAACGCGGGAGACAGAAACGATCACAGTCCAATGATGCTGGTCGGCAACGAGCACGCGGGTTATTGGACTCGGACTTATGGTCTCGCGCCTGTCAGCACTATCGTCAAAGTCATCACGGATGCTGCGGATAAGACCGAGGCAGAAACGATAACGCAGGTTCCAATACCGGGAACGAATACGAAAGCGATTGTGGGTGAACAACAGGTTCAGAAGCGTGTGATGGCTGACGGTATCGCCAAAGCACCATCGCAACCTGACGCGGAAGTGAAGAAAGCTAAAACGCCTGCTGAAGCTGCGGCTGCGTATTTTCCAAACACTACGTTGTTGACTCAGGACAACAAGCCAGTTCACTTCTTTGACGACCTGCTTAAGGACAAGGTCGTCATAATCAATTTCATGTTCACCACCTGCACGGGAGTCTGCCCGCCAATGACAGCGAACCTGGCAAAGGTGCAGGATTATCTCGGCGAGCGCGTCGGTCGTGATGTGAATATAATTTCGATCAGCGTTGATCCGACGGTTGACACGCCCGAAGTGCTCAAGAAATACACAGACAATTACAAGACAAAACCCGGTTGGTATTTCCTCACGGGCAAAAAAGAAGACGTGGATTTAGTCCTTCGCAAGGTTGGAGGGTTCGTCAAATCTAAAGACGATCACTCGACATTATTGATGGTCGGCAATATTGAAACCGGCGAGTGGATGAAAATATTCGCGATGGCAAAGCCTGCGGAAATAGCCGAGAAAATAATCCAACTCGTAGAATCGAAGCAATGAAATCAAACAACAATAGAATCCGGTTTGCGCTCGCTCTAATAGCGCTCGTCTTGTTTGGCTGGTCGTTGTCTGAGCGGCGCACCATCGCTCAAAGCGCAGTCGAGTTATCGCCTCAGGAAAAACGAGGCAAGCAGATTTACCTGAAGGGCGAAAGCGAAGGCGGCGAGATGAACGCGGTGCTGGGCACTGGCGACCTGGATCTTCCGGCAAGCTCGTTTCCTTGCGCAAACTGTCATGGGCTGAGAGGCGAAGGCTCAAGCGAAGGAGGATTGCAGCCGCCTTCGCTCATCTGGAACAAGCTCACTTCGCCGGGTCAATCCGCGCTCACTCGACTGGAGCGCGGCCCTTATAATGAAACGACTCTCGCGCGCGCGATCACCGCAGGCATCAATTCAAACGGCGGGAAGCTTCATCCGGGGATGCCTCACTATAGGATGACCGGCGAGCAGATGGCCGACCTGATCGCTTACCTGAAAAAGATCGGCAAAGAACTTGATGTTGATCCCGGATTAAGCGACGAAGCTATCAAAGTTGGCGCAGCGCTGCCTATGACCGGGCCGCTTGCGAGAATAGGCGAAGACGTGAAACAGGCTCTGGGGGCCTATTTCGCCGAGATAAACAAGCAGGGCGGCATTTACGGTCGCAAGTTCGAGCTTGTAGTCGCCGACTCGCGTGGCGATGCAGCGGGAACTGCTGAAGCGACCAAACAACTGGTCGAGCAACACGGCGTGTTTGCCCTTGTCGGAAGCTTTGAGCCGAGCGCCTGCGAGGCTACTAACGAATATCTAAAACGGCTTGAAGTTCCGCTCATAGGCCCCGTAACTTTATCGCCGCGCCAGCCTGTTGTGCCTAACCCTTACGTCTTTTATTTACTGCCGAGCTTTGCCGATCAATCGCGCTCGCTTGCGGAATTTATCAGCGCGGGCGAGATGCGCTCTAAAACCAAAGCCGCCCCTCGCCTTGCTGTCATCTTCGCTGAAAACGATCTCGACCAGGACGCTGTTTCAGGGTTGAAATCGCAGGCAAGGATTCACGCTATGGAGATTGTGGCTGAACAAAGCTACAAGGCCGGTCAATTTTCAGCAGGCGCACTGGTCAAGCCACTTTCAGAGAAAAAGCCTGATTACATATTCTTTTTCGGAAGCGGCGATGATTTCACGGCGTTCGCGAACGAAATAGACAGAGTGAAACTTGACGCAGGGCTGCTCAGTTCCGCTGTGATGATAGGGCGATCAGTGTTCAACCTGCCGCCTGCCATTGCGGCGAAGACCTATTTATCTTATTCGGTTTCGATGCCTGACCGGGATGACTTTGCTGAGTTCGTAACAGTGATGCAAAAATCCGGCGTACAGTTACGAAGCGCAGCGTTTCAGGCCGTGGCTTTTGCAGCGGCAAAGATATTTGTCGAAGCTGCGCGCTCCGGCACGCGGCAACTGAGTCGCACGAATCTTATCAGGTCGCTTGAGCAATTTCACAACTATGCGACCGGCGTCATCGCGCCCATTACGTTTGGCCCTAATCGCAGAACAGGCGCGAGCGGTTCATACATAGTCAAAATAGATTTGGATAAAAAGCAGTATGTCGCAGTGAGCGACCGGATAATTCCGAAAGCGGGCAATCAATAACCCTCACGTCAATTCACGAACAAGGGAAGGTCCGTTTATGAAAACGATCAAGGTCGTTGCAGGTTTTTTGATTCTTGTCGCAGTCTTCTTTGCCAAATCAGCAGCTACTCAAACAACTGCTCCC
>DATEKX010000527.1:0-4636 GCA_035277165.1 Blastocatellia bacterium
TGCCGCCGATCTGCGTTCGCTGTTCGCGTCCCGCAATGTCTGAATAAGTAAATGTGCGCCCGGCCACTTTTTTCTGAGCGGCTTCTCTTTCAATCTGCGGGCGAAGCGGCAACTCGACTACAGGAATGAATCGGTCGTCGAGCTGCATCAATCGCCCGTCTGCGCTGACGACTGCCACCATCTCTCCGAAATTGCCTGCGACGGGGAAAGCATAATTGACCTGGCGATATATCAATCTCTGCACGGTGTCGGAATTATCTCCGCCGGTCAGGCTGATTGATGAAGTGTCTGCGCCGAGCAGTTCACGCCATCGGTCTATGAACCCTTTCATCGCTTCACGCAGCGCGATGGTTTCCGAACCGGGCTCAGGCTTAACGGTCAACATCTGTATGCCGCCCGTTACGCCTAACAGCGAGTGCGGCGTATAAGAGATCGGGTTGAGATCAGGCGGCGTCTGCTGAACGTTGTAAGCGTCGAGCATTCGCCTCCATTCGCGCTCGGCTTTTTCGCGCCGTTCGGTTGAGTCTCTGATTATTGCAGGGTAGTTCTTCTGCGTCGTGTTCGGGACTTGAGGCGAAGCGTCGCACCCGACCAGGAGTATGGCTACCGCTATGATGAAGGTCAGACGAAATAAGATCATACCCGCACAGAAGCAAGACCGCGCGCCTCTGTGCTCAATTGTCCGGCGCGCGAAGCAAAGTCGAAAATTCAATTATTCACCATTTCAAACGCACAGGCAAGCTAACGTCAGACAGAGTTCACCGCACAGACGCAGAAGAAACGATGAATGCGGAACGATGAATTAATAGCGTGTTTTGAAATGCGGGAATTCAACCCGCGAAGCGGGTGTCAGATTAGAGCGCGTTTTGACATGTTGGCCTTCAACCCGCGAAGCGGGTAACAGACCGTAGCCCATATCGTCAGATATGGGTATACGGGCCATAGACTCTACACAAACCCGCGTAGCGGGCGACAGAGTATCGGTTAATGATGCCTGTCGCACGCTTTGCGGGCTTAATGCTATGGACTTATGTTAACCCACATCTAATGATGTGGGCTTTATGCTTTAGCCCGCTACGCAGGCTGCTATCAAATCGCTGCCTAAGAATCTCTTTATCAATTCATCATTCATCATTCATACTTCATCATTTCTTTTGCGCCTCACTTGCCCGAGTCGAGATGCCAGCCCGTGTTGACTACCTCTCCATCGCGAAGCACGAAAATTTCAGTCCCGCGCCCGCTATGCGTGGACTTCTGTCCGTTTCTTTCCAGTTCGTACAGGTATGTTGTGTAGAGGATGATCGTTCTGCCGTAGACTTGGAAATCTGTGCGCGGAAATTCCAAACGCACCAGCTTTGCGCCGCCTTCGGCGAATTTCTTTGCGCCGTCAAGTATAGACGCGCGCGTGCCCCAAACTTCTGAGCCGTTATCTATGGCGATGGCGTCATCGGGAATCATCTTTTCGAGCTTTGCCCGGTCATTCGTAAACCACGCGCGCCATACAGCTTCGCGCGCGCTGAGTATTTGCTGACGCGCCTGTGCGGGCAAATCTACCGGCTCTGCCATTTGCTTTGCCATTGCTTGAGGATGCACAACCGTATGCGAGCCAGCTTGAATCCAATTGCCGTTTCGTCTGGCATATACATCGAGTATGCGCAATTTACTGCCGCCGCCGCCTCTGAATTCAATATCTGAGACAAAGCAGACCACCGCTAAATCGGCTCCGTGAAAGAGCACATCAAAGTCGGTTATCTTATAACCGCTCATGCCGCTGTTTGGATTCTTCAATCCGGGGCTGACCGCTTTCATATATTCCTCAATGCCGCGAATCGCAACTGCGGAACCTTCCAGAAATCCGCGCCAGTCCTCTGAATGAGTGGCGCGCAACTTATCGCCGTCTTTGTTTATGAAAGCCTGAAATATGCTTTCAATATGTGCGCGTATCGCGGCGCGGTCAGCCGCTCGGCCATCGTCGGTCTGCGCCTTAACAAGAGGCGTGAAGGTCGCAAAAAATAACGATGAAAGCAAAATCAATTTTTTGAACATGGCATTCTACTCTCCGCAATCATAAGTATTTCGACCAAATCGGGCACGTCGCTGGCATCAGCCTAATCTTGCTACGGCTAAGAATCCAACTGGCGGCGCATTAGATTTTTGTTAGTATTGTATTAGCGGGCGGTCAGGCGCAGTTTTTCCCGCCTTTAACAAGTGCCCTATAGATTCCAAGTCTGAATGCAGCAGATGGATTGGCGCGGCGGCTATGCAATCGAATGGTCACAAATACCAATCAATCCGATTTGGCCCTTTCGAGTTGAAACTCAAAAGCGGAGAATTGTGTCGGGATGGAGCAACAGTCAAACTGCCGCCGCAGCCTTTCAAGGTTCTTTCGCTTCTGGCCGAAAATGCCGGACAACTGGTCACCCGCGAAGAGATTCAACAGCAAGTGTGGGGCACTGACACTTTCGTAGATTTTGATAAGGGATTGAACTTCTGCATAAAGCAGATACGCGAAGCGCTCGGCGATAACGCTCAGTCGCCTCAGTACATTGAAACTCTGCCGCGTAGAGGTTATCGCTTCATCGCGCCCGTCGAGAACCTTGTTACAATTGTTATTCCTTCACACGAAAGCGCAGAGCCGCAGAAACTGCAATCCACACATTCAGCGCCGTCTGCAGCAGCGGCAAACGGCAAACCGCTCCGCATATTTCAATGGCGCACTCTGGGCGTTGCTTTGCTGTTGTTACTGCCTTTGGTTGTTTATTTCTTTTGGCAACGCTCTGCTTCTCAAGCAAGACCGCCTGCGAAAAAGATCATGCTGGCTGTTTTGCCTTTTGAAAACCTGAACGGCGACACGGCTGAAGACTATTTCAGTGACGGTTTGACCGAAGAGATGATAACCCAAATCGGCGGCCTGCGGCCTGAGCGACTGAGCGTCATTGCCCGCACTACATCGTTGACCTACAAGAACGCTAAAAAAGACATCCGCCAGATCGGGCGCGAGCTTGGAGTAAGCTATGTGCTTGAAGGCAGCGTGCGCCGAGAAGCCGACCGCGTGCGCATCACGGTTCAACTTATACAGGTCAGCGACCAGACGCACCTTTGGGCTGAAACATACGAACGCAACGAGCGCGATATGCTGCAACTTCAAAGCGATGTCGCCAACCGCGTTGCGCGTTCTCTGGCGTTAGAGTTGTTGCCCGTCTCCTCTTCGGATTCGATAGAAGTCAGGTCAAGCAACCCCGAAGCCTACGAAGCTTATCTCAAAGGCCGTTACCTTGTGACTAAAGATACTCTGCCGGATTTGGAGAGAAGCATTCCTTATTTTGATCAGGCCACTGAAAGAGACCCGAACTTCGCCCCTGCGTATGCCGCAGCGACCGATGCGCGCGTGCTGCTTACGACATGGAATAACACCTCGGCTCTCGAAACTTTATCGGAGGCGAAAGCCGACGCGCTGAAATCCGTTGAACTCAATCCGGCGTTTGCCGAAGCTTACGCGGCGCTGGGTTCCGTCAATTTTTATTTTGAGTGGAACTGGCTCGAAGCAGAAACGAACATAAAGCGAGCGATTGAATTGAATCCCAGCAATCCTAACATTCATATCCTTTATGCCGATTATCTGATATCGCAAGGGCAGCGACGCGCGGCCCGCAGCCATATCGAACAAGCCATACAACTTGATCCCGTATCGCTTTTAACAAATGGTCTTTCTGCTTATGCATATTTGCGAGCGCGCCAATACGATGAAGCAATCGCGCAGGCTAAAAGGATGATCGAACTGGAACCGAAATCGCCCGCCGCGCATTATTGCCTGATCAGCGCTTACAATTTCAAAGGGATGTACGAGGAAGCGCGCGACCTCATATTGAAACGGATGGTCGAGGAGGCGGCAGAGCCGAAATACATTGACGCGCTCAAACAGGGCGACGCAAAGGAGGCCGTAGAGCGACTGGAGCACCGGCAGTTTGAAGGATTGAAAGAAGCGCTCTCAAAAGGTGAAAAAGTTAATGCCACATGGGTCGCACAGGTTTCGGCAAAGATGGGCGACAAAGACATGGCTTTCGAGTGGTTGGAGAAGGCATATGCTGAACGCCTTCCTTCACTTGTTTATCTTAATACTCATCCGGTTTGGGATTCGCTCCATCAAGACCCGCGATTTGCTGATCTGGTGCGACGGCTAGGGCTGACGCCTTGAGTCGCGCAACCTGACTTCTGACTTTTCATTCCTGTATCATTGCGACATGATCTTCGATTTCCTGCTGAAGGCGATTCGCCGCGCCAGGCGTGACATAAAAACAGAAGAACCGGAAATGGATGAATCGCTCGATTCGATGAATCCATTTCCTGAACCTGTGGTTATAGAGTTTCGCGATGTGATTGACCTGCACTCGATTCCACCGAAACACGTGCGCGCAGTTGTCGAAGATTATCTCGAACAGGCTCGCGAGCGCGGCGTCCGTTACGTTCGTATCATTCACGGCAAAGGCATCGGCGTGCAGCGAGAGATAGTGCGCTCGATACTTGCGCGCACCGCTTACGTAATCGATTACAGAGACGCGCCGCTGGAAGCGGGAGGATGGGGCGCTACGATTGTTACGCTGGAACTAGATAAGCGATGATATGGTAGGGGCAGGGC
>DATEKX010000528.1:0-6754 GCA_035277165.1 Blastocatellia bacterium
CCGAAACGTTCGGCGTGCTCGACGATAATCACGCTGGCGTTGGGCACATCTACGCCGACTTCAATTACCGTAGTGGCAACCAGAATCTGACTGACGCCGCGCCGGAATTCATCCATCACCGCATCCTTCTCCTCCTGCTTCATCCGCCCGTGAACCAGCCCTATGCGGAAGTTCGGAAAGACGGCCGTCTGCAAGTGCTCGGCCATCTGCGATGCGTTCAACAGGTCGAGCTTCTCGGATTCTTCGACGAGCGGGTAGACGATATAGACCTGCTGCCCTTGCCGGATGATCGTGTCGAGGAAGTGATAAATCTTGTTGCGCGCGTCTTCGCCTCGCACCTTCGTTATCACGGGCTTTCTGCCGGGCGGCATTTCGTCAATGACCGATAGATCGAGGTCGCCATAAACGGTCATCGCAAGCGAGCGCGGGATGGGCGTCGCAGTCATAACCAGCACATCAGGGTTGTAACCGCGATTGATTAACTCCGCTCGTTGGAGCACGCCAAAGCGATGCTGTTCGTCAATAACCACAAGGCCGAGCTTGTGAAAGTTTACGCCTTCCTGAATCAGCGCGTGCGTGCCGATGACCAGATCAACCTCGCCCGCTTCTATAACAGAATGAAGCTCTCGCTTGCGCGCGGCAGTAAGCGACCCCGTCAGCAATTCCACGCGATAAACTGATGCGGCCAGAATACGTTTCGCGTTTCGCGCGTGCTGTTCGGCGAGTATTTCCGTAGGCACCATGATCGCGGCCTGATAGCCGTTCTCAATCGCAACGATGGACGCCTGAACAGCGACGATTGTTTTGCCCGAACCGACATCACCTTGCAGCAGGCGATTCATAGGGCTTGCGCCGGTCATGTCAGAGACTATCTCGCGCAGCACGCGCTTTTGCGCGTTGGTCGGTTTGAAAGGCAGCACAGAGCGTACAGCCTCGCGCACGCGGTCGTTGACTTCGATGACCGTTCCCTTTGGCGATTGCTCGCGCCCCTGCCGACGGAGTCCCATCGCAAGGCCGAGCCAGAAGAACTCTTCAAAGATCAGCCTGTGATGCGCAGAGGATTGGAATTTGTTGTAGATTTCAAGCGGCGCATCTTCGGCGGGAAAGTGAACCTGGCGAAGCGCGTCGGCCCGCGAGATAAGCTGATTGCGCCCGATCAATTCATTGGGGAGAGATTCTTCAATATCGGAAAAGTCCAATCGTTGGATGACGTGATGCATGATGGATCGAAGCTGTTTTGCGCGCACTTCGCCCAGCTTGCGATAGACCGGGACGCGGCGGCCCGTGTGAATCGCATCCGTCGCCTCGTCGTCATCCGAGATGAATTCATAATCGGGATTCTCTACTTCAAAAAATCCGCGCCGCCCGCGCTTCCACTGACCGTAGAGCAACACGCGCTTACCTTTTGGAAACGAGTTTTGCAGATAAGCCTGATTCCACCAGTAAGCGCGTATCTGGCCCGTTTCATCAACGCCCGAAAACTCGAAGATGCGCAACTTTCCGCCTTTAATCGGATATGTTCCCGCGACTCGCACTTCGACTTCGATGGTCGCATACACGTTGTGTTCGAGGTCGCGCACGTGCGCGAGGTTCGAGCGGTCTTCGTAGCGTATAGGCAAATAGTGAATCAGGTCTTCGATTGTCACGTGAAGCGGATTGCCCGCGCCGATAAAAGCCGCGACGCCCGCCGCGAGTTTCTGCGCGGTCTTCATTGCAAGACGCGGAATCTCGTGCAGGTGTAGTTCGTAAATCGGAGTTTGAAGCTTGAGCAAGGGACTGGTCCTCGCGGCTAGAGGGGGTTCAACTCTAGCGCATCAAATTCTAGGGGAGCCGTAAGCGACGGTCAAGAAATACAATTCGAGATTTCAAATTAACTGACTGCCACTATCTTTGATACAATCACCGGCATGAATCGAAAATCATTATTCGCTCTGAGCTTCCTCACGCTGTTGTTCGTTTCGAGCGTAGAGGCAAACGCGGCTTCGCAGACCATGCGAGTTGATTACTATCACACGGGCAATCAGGCGCAAGAGATGTTCAGCCTTGATCGCGTGGTGATCGAACCCGGCGGCTGGCCCGGCAATCCTCAAAAAAATATTGATGACACGAATCTCGGAAAATACTTCTTTGAAGTGCGAGACCGAAACACGAATCGCCTCTTGTACTCGCGCGGCTTCGCTTCGATCTATGGCGAATGGGAAACGACCGATGAAGCTAAATCCATCAATCGCACTTTTCATGAATCGCTTCGATTTCCAGCGCCCACAGCAGCAGTTCAGGTCGTCTTAAAGAAGCGCGATTCGGATAACGCTTTTCGCGAAATCTGGTCTGCAATCATAGACCCGAAAGATATGTTCGTAGACCGCGCGAAGGCGCAATCGCCCGGCCCGCTCATCGAAATCGAAAAAAACGGCGACCCTGCCACGAAAGTTGACTTCCTTGTTTTAGGCGACGGCTATACGGCTGCCGAGCGCGGCAAGTTCGAGCGTGACGCGCGCCGCCTTGTCGCGCTTTTATTTGCGACCTCGCCTTACAAAGAGCGTCGAAAAGATTTCAACGTTTGGGCGCTTTGTCCTGCGGCTGCCGAAACGGGCATCTCGCGCCCTTCGACGGGCATCCATCGCGCGTCGCCATTAGGCGCGACATACGATGCGTTCGGCTCGGAGCGATACGTGCTGACTTTCGACAATCGCGCGCTTCGCAACGTAGCACAGTTCGCGCCTTACGAGTTCATCGAGATCATCACGAACACGCGCACGTATGGCGGCGGCGGGATATTCGGACTCTACAGCACTGTGGCGGCGGACAGCGATCAGGCTGCTTATGTTTTCGTTCACGAATTCGGCCATCATTTCGCGGGGCTTGCCGACGAGTATTACACATCGCCCGTCGCCTACACGCAGCCTTCGGTGAAGACAGAACCGTGGGAGCCGAACGTGACGGCGCTGCTCGACCCCGCGAACTTGAAATGGAAAGACCTCGTCACACCTGGCACTCCTCTACCGACCCCCTGGCAGAAGGAAGAGTTTGAAAAGCACTCGCGCGAATATGGCACGCGTCGCGCTCGCATTCGCGCTGAGAACCGACCCGAAGAAGAGATGGAAGCGCTGTTTCGCGAGAACCGCGAGTTTGAAGTGAAGTTGTTCGCTTCGGAAAAATACGCGGGCAAGGTCGGCGCGTTTGAAGGCGCTATGTACGAAGCGAAAGGCTACTACCGGCCCGAAGTGGACTGCATAATGTTTACGCGCAGCAAAACGTTTTGCGCCGTGTGCCGCCGCAGCATCGAGCGCGTGATAAATTTGTATACTTGATAGTTACAGAATCGGTCTTGCTTTGCTGTCGTAAAACCCTGAAAGTGGTTTGTGAAATAGCCGTGAGCCTCGCCCACAGCTATGTAGCAATGGCCTTTTATGAAGTCTACTTCTAGTTAGGCGGCCCTGAGCGATTGGTCGGGAGCGCGGCAGATTGAATATGAAACAACTTTTGCCGAAACAGCGCGAATTGGTGTCTCTGCTCTCAAATCGCCTTGCGGCGATCCCCGGAATCAGGGCAGTTGTACTGGGAGGGTCGTACGCTCGTGGACGCGCTCATACCGGCTCGGACATCGACCTCGGTATCCTCTATTCAGAAGCAGCCCCTTTCTCCGTCCAAGCTCTCCGCGATTTAGCCGAGGACGTCAACGACACCGCCGGACCAGTTGTCACGAACTTTTACGAATGGGGCCTGTGGGTTAACGGCGGGGCTTGGCTAACCGTGGGCGGCCAGCGCATTGATTTCATCTATCGCAGCCTTGAACACTTGGAACGGATCATCACCGAGGCGGAAGCAGGGCGCTACGAGTTGGATTATGCGCAACAGCCGCCCTTCGGCTTCTTCAGCGCAACGTACTTGGGCGAGGTCGCAGTGTGTATCCCCCTATACGACCCGCAGGGCCGGGTCGAACTGTTGAAGCGGCGGGTCGAGGAATACCCAGAGGCGCTACGCCAGGCTGTGGTACAGGACTACCTCTGGGCGGCTGAATTCGGGGTTGCTGCGTTCGCGTCCAAGTTCGCGGCTCGTGCAGACGCCTACGGGACGAGCGCTTGCCTGACTCGTGCCATCAATCAACTGGTGTTGGTGTTGTTCGCCTTGAACCGTAAGTATCCGGTCAACGATAAGACGGCGTTAGCGGAGGTTGCAGAGTTTGACCATGCTCCGCGAGAATTCAAGACACGCGTACAGCAGACCCTCGGTCATCTGGGCAATTCCGTTGTGGAACTGACGACTGCCGTCGAACGTGTCGAGCAGTTGATCGTGGAAGTCGTCGAACTGACGGAGGGACTATACCGGCCACGCTTCCAGCTGCCAAACTAAAGGTCGCCTAACAATGACATGCGCCGGAGCCGCCGTATAGTGTCCTAAATTGTGTTGCTGAGTTTGTAAACAATTGATTCCAATAGCTCACTAATGGCAGCAACACAATTTAGGACACTATAAGCCGCCGAAGCGCTATTCACATCGTTCCACCAATGCCGCTCGGCGGCCCGGTGATGTCAAGCGTTATGCGAGCGGACGCACAAGACTAGCAATCACGGCCACCAACTCAGTCGGTTCGACCGGCTTTGCTACGTGCGCCTGGTAGCCTGCTGACAGTGCGCGCAGACGATCTTCCACCCGCGCATGCGCCGTCAGCGCAATCGCTGGCCTCCATCCCTGTCGCTTCTGGGCCTCTTTTAATCTCACATTGCGTATGAGGGAGTAGCCATCTTCACCAGGCATCCCGATATCACTGATTATTACATCCGGTCTTAACCATTCAAGCATTTCATACGCTTCGGCAGCGCTCGCAGCAGTCGTAACCTCGGCTTTGCGTGTTTCGAGAATGACCTTTAATAATTCCCGCGCATCAGCCTCGTCATCAACTACGAGGATGCTCAACCCTTCAAGCGAGGGCGAGGTGCCGAAGTCTATCTCATGCGCAGCGCTGGATTCATTCGCTTCGTCAGCATTTATGGCGAAGCGGCTTGAACCGTGAACGATAAGCACCGGCAACCGCAACGAAAAGGTTGCCCCTTGCCCCTCTCCGGGGCTTTGCGCCTGCACGATACCGCCGTGTAGCTCTATCAGGTGGCGTACGATTGCCAGCCCAAGTCCAAGCCCTCCGTGCAGCCGTGTGATTGAACTGTCGGCCTGACGAAAACGATCAAACACGTATGGCAGAAACTCCGGCGGTATGCCTTTGCCTGTATCGCTTACTGTTATCTCAACGTGAGAATTAATACGCTCAAGCCTTACCTGTACGCGGCCTCCTTTCTCAGTGAACTTCACCGCGTTGGAGAGCAGATTCCAGATGACTTGTTGCAGGCGATCAGGATCACCGGAGACTAAGCCCGTGTTTGTATCAAGCGTTACCTGTAGTCGAATGTTCTTAGCATCGGCTGCTGGCCGAACCGAGTCAATAGCAGCCTCGACGACCGGGCGAAGTTCGACCGGCATAACCGTTAGTCGAACCTTACCAGAAATGATTCGCGACACATCAAGCAGATCATCAATGAGCTGCGCCTGCAGCTTTGCGTTGCGCTCGATAGTGTCCAGCCCGCGAGCAAAATTTGCTTCATCCAGCTTGCTGTTGCGCAGCATCCGCCCCCAGCCCAGTATCGCATTTAGCGGCGTGCGCAGTTCGTGTGAGATGGTAGCCAGAAATTCATCCTTAGCGCGGTTGGCTGCATCCGATTCGGCGCGAGCGACCTGCTCGCGTGCGAGTTGCAGGCGTTGTTCCTCCGCCTGTTTGCGTTCAGTCAGATCGCGCGTCACTTTGCCGAAGCCGCGCAGTGTTCCTTCTTTATCTCTCAGCGCAGTGATGATGACATTGGCCCAAAGCCGTGTGCCGTCTTTGCGGATGCGCCAGCCCTCGTCCTCGAATCGCCCGACTTCTGCTGCCACCTTCAGTTCATAGGCAGGCTTGTCACGCCGGAGGTCTTCTTCGGGATAGAAGATTGAGAAATGTTTTCCGATAATCTCATTGGCAGTATAACCCTTAATGCTTTCTGCCCCCGGATTCCAGCTCTCAATGTAGCCTTGCGGATCGAGCATGAAAATCGCGTAGTCCTTTACGCTTTCGATTAGTAAGCGGAATCGCTCCTCACTCTGCCTGAGAAATTCTTCGCCCTGCTTACGTTCAGTCAGATCGCGCGTCACTTTGCCAAAGCCGCGCAGAGTTCCGTCTTTATCTCTCAGCGCAGTGATGATGACATTGGCCCAGAATCGCGAACCGTCCTTGCGAATGCGCCAGTCTTCATCTTCAAACCTTCCTACTTCTGCCGCCACCTTCAGTTCATAGGCAGGCTTGTTCCACTTAAGGTCTTCTTCAGGGTAGAAGATTGAGAAATGTTTTCCGATAATCTCATCGGCACTATAACCCTTGATCTGCTGCGCCCCTAAATTCCAGGTAGCGATGTATCCTTCCTTATCGAGTATAAAGATCGCATAGTCTCTTACGGCCTGAACCAATAAACGGAAGTCGTCTTCACTCTGTTGTACCATTTCGTGAATTGGATTTTCCTGTTCGGTCTCTTTCTCGTCTTTTGGCGGATAGGAGCTGTCTGAATTTGACATATTGTGGACTCTGGTATTTCAAAGGAGACAAACATATCTCACAGATATTTTTCATTGTCGGGAGTCCACAATTGTCCAAGACAATGAATGAGTAAATAATAACAGATAATTTTGGTTGAAACATCTCAACTCTGCCGCCATTAGCCGGTCGGCAAGCAAA
>DATEKX010000529.1:0-8100 GCA_035277165.1 Blastocatellia bacterium
TAGACAGGTCGTCCCTACGGGACTGCCTGGTTTGGTTCATAGGTTTGAGATTTAAGGTTCGTGTATTATGATTCGGCTTTCATTCTCAAATTCTAAGGAGAAGCTCTGATGAACGAACTGAACTTTCAATCGGCGACGAAACTCGCAGAGTTGATTCGCGCGAAAGAAGTCTCGCCCGTAGAAGTAGTCGAAGCTCACATTCAACGAATCGAAGAAGTCAATCCAAAGCTCAACGCATTTGTGACCCTGACGTTTGACAGCGCCATGGAAGCGGCTCGCCAGTCAGAGCAACGAATCGCGCGCGGCGAAGATGTCGGCTTGATGGAAGGCGTGCCCGTCTCTATCAAAGACACGATTGAGACGGCGGGCGTCCTCACGGTTTCGGGCACGCGATTGCGCGAGACGTTCGTGCCTGAACGCGACGCTCCGGTCGTTGCAAGGTTGAAGCGCGCGGGCGCGATCATTCTTGGAAAGACCAATGTGCCTGAGCTTGCGATGGACTACCGCTCGGAGAACCTTGTCTTTGGTCGCACGAATAATCCCTGGGATCTTGAGCGCGTGCCGGGCGGCTCGTCAGGCGGCGAAGGGGCTGCGATTGCTTCGGGATGTTCGGCAGGCGGAGTTGGCTCGGACTTCGGCGGCTCGATTCGAGTGCCGTCACATTTTTGCGGCATAGTCGGGCTCAAGACAACGCCCGGTCGCATCCCCGGCAGCGGCCATTTTCCGGCAGGCATCGGGCCTTTTGCCTTAGGCGCATCGTTAGGCCCGATGGCGCGGCGCGTCGAAGACCTCGCGCTTATGCTCAAAGTGCTTGCAGGTTTCGACCCGTCTGATTCCGCGTCGGTGCCGCTTCCTTTCCGCTCGCGCACGGGCGACAAGGATGAAAGAGGCGGACGATTTCGCCGCGTGATGTGGTATACGGACGACGGTATTGCTCCTGTGACAACAGCGACAAAGGAAACGGTCGAGCGCGCGGCTCAGGCTCTGGCCGGTTTGGGCTATGAAGTTGAAGAGCGAATGCCCGCAGGACTTGAGCGCGCTTTCGATCTGTGGTTTGGCTGGCTTGGCGTGGCTGGCGTAGGCGGCCTGCTTGAGATGTATAAAGGCAAAGAAGAACTGATGGGGCCGCTGATGACGAGGCTTGCGGAAATTGCCGAATCGCAAACGATGACGCTCGATCAATATATGTCTGCGTGGGTCGGGCGCGATATGCTTCGCGCGTCGGTTGTAAACGAGATGATGGATTGCCCGATCATCCTCGCGCCCGTAGTCGCCGTGCCCGCGTTCCGTCACGATCAACACGATTTTGAAATCGAAGGCCAGCCGGTTGAATATCTGAAGATGTTCAGTTACGCGCAGGCATACAACGTGCTCGGCTTGCCTGCCGTAGTCGTGCCGTGCGGGCGCTCGCCCGAAGGCTTGCCAATAGGAGTGCAGGTCGTGGGCCGCCCGTTTGAAGAAGAAGATGTGTTGATAACAGCCGCATTGCTCGAAGAATCGCTCGGCGGCTACGAGCGCCCCAATCTGTAACTGTTTGAGAAGCTCCGTAGGAGCGACCTGTCTATAGTTCTGTGGCATAGAAAGCGTCCGTAGCTCCGTAGGAGCGACCTCGTAATTTATAGGTCGCTCCTACGGAGCTACGGAATTATTTTGCATCGGGTTACTATAGACAGGTCGCTCCTACGGAGCTACAGAATATATTCGACCTGCTGAAACTATAAACAGATCGTTCCTAAAGGAACTTCTCCTTAGATTTGTCTTTTCCCACTTAATTAATACGGGTTACTTATTGATTAATTTGACAACCGAAATGCTGGCGACTAGAGTCAATCCTATCGTGCCTTCATCTTAATATCGCATTTGGGATTCAAGTAATAAACATTGCTTTCTGAAAATATCCAGCACTATCGGATTATTAAAAAGCTCGGCGCGGGTGGGATGGGAGAAGTTTATCTCGCCGAAGATACAAAGCTCGACCGCAAAGTCGCTTTGAAAACGCTTCCATCGGAGTTCGCTTCTGATCCGGGCCGCATGCAGCGATTCGTTCAGGAAGCGAAATCCGCATCTGCGTTGAATCACCCGAACATAATAACGATTTATGAAATCGGAGAAGTGGATGGCATGCAATTCATCGCCTCTGAGTTCATACAGGGCGAGACTTTGCGCCAGCACATGACGCGCGGGCAGATGACTATTCGCGAGATTCTGGAAATCGCCGCCCAGATCGCAGGCGCTCTTTCAGCGGCTCACGAAGCAGGGATAGTCCATCGCGACATCAAACCGGAAAACATCATGCTGCGCCCGGACGGATATGTGAAAGTGCTGGATTTCGGATTGGCAAAACTCTTCGAGCAAGATACTCCGTCAACCAATACTCAAGCTCCGACCATAGCAAAAGCGACTACAGAGCCGGGCATGCTGCTGGGCACACTGGCCTATATGTCGCCAGAGCAGGCGCGCGGCAAACCCGTCGATGCGCGCACAGACATTTTCAGCTTCGGCATAATGCTTTATGAAATGGTGACGCGCCGCGCGCCGTTCGAGGGCGAAACTACAAGCGACATAATTGCTTCCATACTGAAAACCGACCCGCCGCCGCTCTTGTTTCATTCGCCGGAAGCGCCCGCCGAACTGGAACGCATAGTGACGAAGGCCATCGCCAAAAAACCGGAAGAGAGATACCAGACGGCAAGAGACCTGTTGATTGATTTGAAGAGGCTGAAGCAACAGCTTGAACTCGCAGGCGAGCTTGAGCGGTCTTCGATCAATCGGTTCGCAGTTGCGACCAACAGCGGGCAGACAGCCGCCCCTCAGACAGTTCATGACTCGCAGGCTGCGCGACACGTATCAAGCGCCGAATACATCGCGACTGAGATCAAACAGCATAAGAGAGGCGTCGCGTTTGCATTGCTTGGGTTGATTGTTCTTGCTGCCGGTATTTTATATTTCATCACGAGAGGGCATAAGATTGATTCTCTGGCCGTGCTGCCTTTCGTCAACGACAGCGGCGACCCGAACGCAGAGTATCTGTCCGACGGCATCAGCGAAAGCATCATTTATAATCTCTCGCAACTGAACAGCCTGAAGGTGATACCGCGAAGCTCTGTCTTTCGTTACAAAGGCAGGCAAACTGACCCACAGGCGGTCGCTCGTGAACTGGGCGTCAGAGCTGTGCTGATCGGCACGATACGAATGCAAGCCAATAATCTTGTAGTCAGCGCAGAACTGATTGATGCAGACGAGAACCGTCTGCTTTGGGGCCAGCAGTATAACCACAAGCTCGCCGATACTCTTTCCGTCCAGCAGGAAATTTCAAAGAGCATTTCTGAAAAGCTCAAGCTGAATCTCAGAGGAGAAGAAGAACGGCTGCTCGCAAAGCGTTACACAGAGAGCGGCGAAGCCTATCAGGAATATCTCAAGGGCCAGTTCTGGCTCAACAAGCGAAACGAGGAAGGGTTTCAAAAGGCGATAGAATTCTTTAACCGCGCCGTAGAAAAAGACCCGAATTATGCGCTCGCCTATACAGGGATTGCGGACAGTTATGCATTGCTCGGCACATACGCATTGCTTGAGCCGAAGGAAGGGTTCCCGAAAGCAAAAGCTGCGGCTATGAAAGCGCTTGCGCTGGACGGGCAACTGGCCGAAGCGCACACTTCGCTCGCAAACATTTTAACCAGCTACGATTGGAATTTCTCGGCAGCCGAAGAAGAGTTCAAGCAGGCTATCCGGTTGAATCCCAACTATGCGACGGCCCGCCAGTGGTACGCGGAATATATGCAAGCTATGGGGCGATATGATGAAGCCATCGCAGAGATCAAACGCGCTCAGGAGCTAGACCCTTTATCATTGATCATCCGAGCAGTTTCCGGGCGCATATACTACTGCGCGCGCAGGTACGATGAAGCAATCGAGCAGTTGGAAAAGATACTGCAAACGGATCATCAATTTGGCCCCGCTTGTGCCTTTGCGTCTGAAGCTTACATGAAGAAGGGCAAGCACGAGCAGGCCATACAAGTGGCTCAAGAGCCTGTGAAATTTGCGCCGGGAACCTCTGTCTATCTGACGATACTCGGAAGCGCTTATGCGACGGCAGGGAAGCGGAGCGAAGCAGAACAGGTGCTCGCCGAACTCAAAGAGCTGTCAAAGCGGCAGTACATTCAGCCGTCATACATAGCGCTGCTCTATTCCAGTCTGGGAGACAAAGACCAGGCATTACAGTGGCTTGAAAAAGCTTACACAGACCGCGATGATCGGTTGATCTTCGTCCTGACAGACCCGCTCATAGAGAGCATGCATTCAGACCCTCGCTTTCAAGACCTCGCGCGCCGCATCGGCCTTACTTTATAATCGCAGTGATAGCTATTCTGCCGTCCGATACAGAATCGTACGCTTTGCCTGTACCTCTGTAATAGATCAAGTAAACAGGTCATATGATTAATGGGGGGCGTGTCTAACACTTGCAGGCAGCGGAGGCTACGAAGTGAGGTTCTTATAGTTGCCTCGATTCTTTGCGCGGCCCCGCCGATGCGCGACGTTATGTCCTATTCGGCATTGGGAATCTATAAGACACGTTAATTTCGATGCGGTAATATGAGCTACACCTTTTAAATGAAGGAGATGATTATGAAAAGCAAACAACAGGGCAAATCGAACAGCCTGAAACGATGCTTTGTCGTAATGGGCTTTGGAGTAAAAACTGATTATGCCACGGGGCGAAAGCTTGACTTAGATAAATCTTACCGGCTCTTAATCCGGCCTGTCGTCGAGGAAAAGGGCCTTATCTGCAAGCGGGCGGATGAGATTCGCCATTCGGGGGCCATTGATGTGCCTATGTATCAGGAACTGCTAACGGCAGACATCGTGATCGCCGACCTTTCGACGGCCAATCCAAACGCACTCTACGAACTTGGGATACGGCATGCGCTGCGACCAAAGACAACCATAGTGATCTCTGAAAACCAGCTCCCCTATCCTTTTGACCTGAATCATATTAAGATCACCAGCTATATACACTTAGGCGATGCCATCGATTTCGATGAGGTCGTCCGATTCCGCCAGGTACTGGGCGATACGATTGAAGCCGTCTTGCAGGACCAAGGTACTGACAGCCCGGTATACACATTCCTGAGCAAGCTTGTCCCTCCCTCGCTCGCCGAACAAGCTGAGCAGGCAGTGAAGCAGGCGGAGCAGGCTCTGGAACGAGCGGGCGAAGCCATCAACGAAGCCGGGATCGGTACTAGAGACGGTGAAATAAGATCAAGCCACAAGTCACTGGCTGAAATTATTGAAGAAGGAGAGCAGGCCATCCAGGACAGCCGCTTCTCAGATGCAAAAAATAGTTTCGCACAAGCCATGAAGTTCCGTAATAGCGGCATCGAAGGTTACCCTAACAAGCCCGATCCTTACCTCGTGCAGCGGTTTGTGCTGACTACATACAAGGCCAAAGAGCCTGATGAGATTTCTGCTTTAACTGAGGCGTTATCAATCCTTGATTCGCAGTTGGGTCTCAAGAAATCCAACGACCCGGAGACCGTTGGGTTAGCCGGTGCCATAGAGAAGCGGCTGTTTGAGAAGGGGCAGGGGGTGGAGCATCTTAATAAGGCGATCAGGTATTATGCGCAGGGGTACTACCTAAGCGATGACCGTTACAATGCTATCAATCTGGCGTACCTGCTGAACGTCCGCACCGATAGCCTGCTCGATTCGACAAAGGAGTACCAGATCGCTGACCTTGTAATGGCCAATCGCATACGACTTGATGTTCTCCCGCTGTGCCAGCAAGAGCTTCAGGAGATACGCAGCCGTGAGAAACGGCAGGAGGCGATACCTGACGGAATTAAGGAGGGGCAGGAAGCCAACCACGATGACCAGAAATACTGGTGCCTTGCAACGAAGGCTGAAGCGCATTTCGGCTTAGGCGAGATGGACTCCTACGAGGCAACGCGGGCGGAAGCTCTGGCACTCGCTCCCCCGGCGTGGATGGTTCAAACCTTTGATAAACAGATTGCGAAGTTGAGAGGGTTGCTTGAGAAACACGGCCACCTCCTCAACCCACCCTGGCCGGGCAGAGCGGTTTAAGAATCCCCAGCCGGGCCTGCGAGTCTGCGTAAACCGATTTTAACTCCGCCGCCTCCCGGATTGATTTATATTGCCTATTCCGTCGCGCGGCCTTTCGGCCTCATGTTTGAAGCCAGTATCTTTTTGCGCATTCGGATTGACGTTGGTGTTACTTCGACAAGCTCGTCTTCGCGAATGAACTCAAGCGCCTGTTCAAGCGATAACTCTCTGAACGGCACAAGTCGCATCGCTTCGTCGGCGGTCGAAGCGCGCATGTTTGTCAGCTTCTTTTCTCTCACTACGTTCACGTCCATATCAACGTCGCGCGCGTTCTCGCCGATGACCATTCCTTCGTAAACATCGGCCCCCGGTCGCACGAACAGTTCGCCGCGCTCTTGCAGGTTGTAGAGCGCATAAGTCGTCGCCGGACCCGGTCGGTCTGCTACGAGCGCGCCTGTGATTCGCTGCGTGATCGTTCCTTGCCATTCGTCCCAGCGCAGGAAAATGGTGTTGATCAAGCCTGTGCCTTTTGTGTCTGTGAGAAATTCGCTGCGGAAACCTATCAGCCCGCGCGATGGAATTTCAAACTCCATTCGCACGCGGCCCGTGCCGTGATTGATCATCTTCATCATTCGCCCGCGCCTTCTGCCGAGCGCCTCGGTCACTATGCCGATGAAAGTCTCCGGGCAATCAATCACCACAAGCTCCATAGGTTCACGTTTCTGCCCGTCTTCGATTCGAGTGATGACTTCGGGCTTTGATACCTGTAACTCGTATCCTTCGCGCCGCATCATCTCGATTATGATCGCAAGCTGAAGCTCGCCGCGCCCTGACACTTTGAAAGTGTCCATTGCTTCGGTTGATTCGATTCGGATGGCAACGTTGGCAAGCGCTTCTTTATCGAGCCGCTCTCTGATCTTTCTCGACGTGACGTATTTTCCATCGCGGCCTGAAAACGGCGAAGTGTTTACGCTGAACAGCATCGAGATAGTCGGTTCGTCAACGATGATTTTAGGCAGCGGTTGCGGATTGTCTGCCGCTGAAACGGTCTCGCCGATGTAGATGTCTTCGATGCCTGCGAGCGCCACTATCTCGCCAGCTTCCGCGCGCTCGACGGGCGTTTGCTTCATACCCTCGAATGCATAAAGCTTGGTCACTTTCGTCTTTTCGATTCGACCATCGAGCTTGCATATCGCAATCTGATCGCCAACCTTAACTGTGCCCGAAAAGATTCTTCCAATCGCGAGCCGCCCGACGTAATCGTTGTAATCGAGATTCGCAACGAGCAGTTGCAATACGCCATCGGCGTTAGCCGCTGGCGGCGGAATCGTGCGAATTATTTCGTCAAAGAGCGGGCGCAAATCCTGGCCTTCGTCTTCGAGGTTGCGCTTTGCCACGCCGTCGCGCGCGACTGTGTAGATGATTGGAAAGTCTGCCTGCTCTTCGTTGGCGTCGAGATCAATGAAAAGATCGAAGACTTCGCTCACGACCTCTTCGGCCCGCGCGTCCTGGCGATCAATTTTGTTGATGACGACGATTGCGGGCAGATTTTGCGCCAGCGCCTTCGACAGCACGTAGCGCGTTTGCGGCAGAGGGCCTTCGCTTGCGTCTACGAGCAGCATCACGCCGTCAACCATCTTGAGCACGCGCTCGACCTCGCCGCCAAAGTCCGAGTGTCCCGGCGTGTCAACGATGTTGATCTTCACGCCTGCGTAATGCACCGAGGCGTTCTTTGCCATAATCGTTATGCCGCGTTCACGTTCCAGATCCATCGAATCCATCATACGTTCGATGACGGCTTCATTTGCGCGAAACAGCCCCGACTGTTTCAGCATAGAGTCAACCAGCGTCGTCTTGCCGTGATCTACGTGCGCGATGATTGCGATATTGCGAATGTCCTGTCTTACTTCCACCATGTCCTCCCCATCGCCTTTTGGCGAAACAAACATAATAACAGAGTTCGCCGCGCCTGTCAGGAAGGAAAGAAACGATGAATGCGGAATGATGAACAGAAGAGAGATTTATCATTCATCCACGGCATTA
>DATEKX010000530.1:0-9639 GCA_035277165.1 Blastocatellia bacterium
GGCGAAGCGCGTCAAGACGCCGCGCGAGAGGCTGGCCGAGCGCAGCTTTCCGAATGTCACTTTGACGACGCACGAAGGCAAAAAGGTCAGGTTCTATGACGACCTGATTAAAGACAAGATCATCCTCATCAATTTCATGTATGTGAAGTGCGACGGTATTTGTCCCGGCACAACGTCGAATCTTCTGGCTGTGCAAAAGATGCTTGGCGACAGGGTCGGGCGTGACATCTTCATGTATTCAATCACGCTCAAGCCGGAAGAGGATACGCCCGAAGTGCTTAACCGCTATGCCAAAGCGTACAAGACAAAACCCGGCTGGCTGTTTTTGACCGGCGACCCAAAAGATGTGGAACTGCTGCGCCGTAGCCTCGGGTTCATTGACCGCGATCCTGCGCGCGACGCCAACAAATCGAATCACATCGGGATGCTGAGATTCGGCAATGAGCCGATGACGCTGTGGGCAGGCTGCCCAAGTTTGCTTGGGCCTGGCAAAATCGTGAAAGAGATCAGTCTGGTTGACTGGCCGAAGGCCGAAGAGACAGGAAGAGGAGGGGACAGATGAGAAAGAATCTACTGACAACCATTGCGCTATTGGTGATCGTTGCAGTCGCATCTGCGATGGCGCAGGAAGCTCCCACGGCGTCCAGATCAATCGCCGTCGGGCAGGGGCCGGAAGGCGTGACTTCTAACGGCACACATATTTTTGTGGCTAACCAGTTCAGCAACACCGTCACAAGGCTACGCGCGAGCGATGGCGCGTTGGCTGGTACCTTCGCCGTGGGCCGTTGCCCGGTCGGGCTTGCCTTCGATGGCGCGCACATCTGGGTGGCGAACTATCTCAGCAACAATGTAATGAAGCTTGATCCAGAGACAGGGGCGACGGTCGGCACATTCGCCGTCGGCGAAGGGCCGGGCGGGCTGCTTTGCGCGAACGACATCGTCTGGGTGGCGAACCGCAACAGCAATACTGTAACAAAGCTCAGAGCCAACGACGGCGTAACATTGGGGACTTACGAAGTGGGTACACGTCCTATCGGCATGGCGACGGACGGCGTATACATCTACGTCACGAACAACGAAAGCGATACTGTGACAAAGCTGCGCGAATCGAATGGTACGTTTGTCGCTACGTATAGGGTAGGCGACGGGCCGTTCGGCATCGCCTTTGACGGAGCTTACGTCTGGGTCGCCAACTTCGGCGATGGCAACTTGATAAAAATGGCTACTGACGGAACATTGATGGGTACGTACAGGGTAGGTGATGGCCCGGTCTCGGCCATCCACAAGGACGGTATCATCTATGTTGTCAATAACGGCGGCGACAGCGTGACGAAACTGCGCGCAAGCGACGGCATGACGCTCGGCACGCTTCCTGTTGGACGCAGCCCGATAGGCGTCGCTGCCGTCGGCTCTAACATATGGGTGGCGAACTTCGGCAACAACACCGTCACGAAACAATAAGCTGTAACAAAGTAGGGGCAGGGCTTGTCCCTGCCCGGATCGCCGACAGGCGATGAGCGGTCATGGTCTTACGACCATCCGGGCAGGGACGAGCCCTGCCCCTACATGACATGCAAACCGACTTTGTTACTGTTTACTCATAACGAAGCGCGACCAGCGGATCAACTTTGCTCGCGCGGCGAGCAGGCATTGCGCAGGCTCCCAGAGCCACTCCTATCAAAAGCAACGAAATCAACGCGAACGTCGCAGGGTCGGTGGCAGACACGCCGAACAACAAGCTTTCCATAACGCGAGTCAGCGCAAAAGCTGCGCCAATCCCTATCACGACCCCTGTCACGGTCAATACCATTGCCTGCCGGACTATCAGTCTGACCACATCATTTTGCTGCGCGCCCAAAGCCATGCGAATCCCGATTTCGTGTGTGCGCTGCGCGACTGTGTAGCTCATAACTCCATAGATTCCCACTGCCGCAAGCACCAGCGCGAGCGCAGCGAAAACCCCAAGCAACAACATATTGAATCGCGGCTCGGAGACCGATTGCGCGAGGTGCTGATTCATCGTCATGACGTTTGCAACGGGCTGGGCGCTATCTATGGCTTGTACCTGGCTTCGCACTGCGGCGACCATGCCGAGCGGATCAGCTTCGGTTCGCACGGCGATAGACAGACCTCTTGTCGGGCTTTGCAGGTAAGGCATAAAAACCTCCGGCTTTATCTCTTCGCCGAGTCCAAAGCCGTGCACGTCACCAACTACTCCGACAATCATGCGCTCACCTGATCGCGAGTTGGTCATCACACGTTTGCCGATGGAGTCTTCGTCCGGCCAGTATCGGCGCGCGAAGCTTTCATTGACAATGACGACCTTCGCAGATGTCTCCGTATCTTGATCGTTAAAGAAGCGACCTTTCAAAAGCGGTATGCGCATCGTGTTGAAGTAATCCTTGCTGACCGCGTTGCCTATGACGGGCGGCTCCTGGCCGGGAACAGGAGCAGGGTGGCCTTCGACCGACATGAACATCATCATCATTGCAGAGCCGGTCAAAGGAATACTGCTGGTCACGCTTGCGGATTCGACTCCGGGCAAGGCTTCGACGCGCTCAAGCACCTGCTTGAAGAAGTCTGATTGTTTGCGCCGTTCTGCATACCTCGGCATTGACAGGTTGAGCTGCATCGTCAGCACGCGCTCTGGCCGAAAGCCGGGATCGACGGACTGGAGCTTGAGAAAACTTTTCATCATCAGCCCCGCGCCTACAAGCAGCACCAATGCAAGCGCAAGCTCTGCTACGACAAGCGCGCCGCGCACGCTTCTGAGACTGAAAGTGGATTTCGAGTTCTTGCCTCCTTCTTTGAGCGTATCGTTCAAGGAAGGCTTTGAAGCGACGAGCGCGGGCGCAAGCCCAAAGAGAATTCCTGTGATGATTGATACAGCGAACGTAAAGCCGAAAACTTCGCCGTCAATGCTGACACGTCCAATGCCCTTAGCGATGTCAGCAAGGTCTTGAGGAAGGCTTGCCATCAAAAGCTCAACTCCCCATAACGCCAGCAGGATGCCTAAGCCCCCGCCCGCAAGAGCCAACAACACGCTTTCTGTAAGCAATTGCCGAATGAGCCGGAAGCGGCTTGCGCCGAGCGCAGCGCGGATCGCGATCTCTTTCTGGCGCGCGGCTGCGCGAGCAAGCAACAGATTCGCTACGTTCGCGCACGCTATCAACAACACGAAGCCGACTGCTCCGAGCAAGACGAGGAGCGCGGGTCGAACATTGCCGACGATGCGTTCGTGCAGAGAAGATATTTCGACTGTCATTCCGGTAGGCCGCGCTGGCTGGTGTTGTTCGTCGAGCCTGCCCACTATGTCTTGAAGTTCTACGGTTGCCTGTTCGTATGTGATGCCGGGTTTGAGGCGCGCGATGACGCTGACCAGCAATACACGATCCGATGTTCGCTGTTCGTGCGCGTCGAGCGCGAGCGGTATTAACACTTCGGCAGCTTCGGGCAGTCTAAAGTTCGCAGGCATCACGCCTATGACGGTATAAATTTTGTCATTCAACGTGAGCGTCTTGCCAATCACATCAGGGTCGCCTGAGAAACGCTTTTGCCACAAACTGCTCGTCAGTATGACGACAGGTTCGCCGCCCGGCAGGTCTTCTTCTCTGGTGAAAGCGCGACCTAAGACGGGCTGGACTCCGAGCGTCGAAAACATATTGGCCCCGACCAGCGCGCCCGGAATTCGCTCAGGCTCTCCTGCGCCGCCCGTCATATTCCAGTTGTCAGTGCTGTATCCGGCTACGTCCTCGAAGACGTGACTTTGATCTTGCCATTCAAGGAGGTCGGGCGCAGGCACAGCGTTGAAGCCGCCTTTCGCCATGTGCTCTGAAACCCACGCGAGCTTGTCAGGCTGATGGAAGGGAAGCGGTCTGAGCAATACGGCGTTGACCACGCTGAAGATCGCGCTGTTGGCTCCGATGCCTAACGCCAGCGCGATTATTGCTACAGTAGCGAAGCCGGGTGACTTGACCAACATGCGCAACCCATAGCGCACATCCTGCAGAAAAGTTTCCATGATTTGTTTCTCCTAATTGATTGATGGGTTGTGTAGGGCTGCCCCTACAATGAAATTTAATTCTTAACTTGTCAAACCCTCCGCGCGAAACGGCATCTGGCGAATGCGCTTGCCGGACGCAGCAAAGACTGCGTTGGCAATTGCGGGCGCAACCGGGGGCAATGCGATCTCGCCAAATCCCGTAGGCCGTTCCCGACTTTCAACGATGTGGATTTCTATCGGCGGCGCTTCACGATTGCGCAAGATGCGATAGCTGTCGAAATTGCTTTGCACAGCGCGACCTTTATCAATCGTTACTTCACCGAACATCGCCGCGCTTAATCCATCAATGATTCCGCCCTGCGTTTGCGCTTCGACTCCCGCAGGGTTGACCACGATGCCGCAATCTACTGCCGCGACTATGCGATGAATCTTCAAGCGATTGCGCTCAACAGATACTTCCGCGACCATCGCTGCGTAAGAACCGAATGTGTAATGCGCTGCGATGCCTTGCCCTCGTCCACCGGCAAGCGCGCGGCCCCACCCGCTTTGTTCAGCCGCGAGTTGCAAAACATTTTTGAGGCGATTCGGATTGTACGGCGTAGGATTGTCGCCCGGAAATGGAAAGTCTTTCGCATCGCCGAGAAAACCGATTCTCAGGTCAACAGGGTCGCGCTTCGCTGCACGGGCAAGCTCGTCAATAAAACTCTCTATCGCGAAAGCATTCACGTTATGCGAAGGCGCGCGCCACGCTCCAGTCGGAATCCCCGTCTTCACGTCAGTGTATTCGACTCGGCAATGAGGAATCATCGTTGGAATCAAATCAGGCGCATACTCATCTTTCGGGTCATCGCTGCGCGGCACGTACATGCCATAAAGTTCTGTTGATTCAGGCGGGCGCGTGTCTTTGCGATAAGCGTTTCGCGATACGTTGACCAGATGATGCTGCCACGCTACGAGTTTGCCGCTTGAATCCACGCCTCCGCGCAGGCGATGCATTCCGGCAGGACGATAGTAGTCCTGCCGGATGTCATCTTCGCGCGTCCAGACTATCTGCACAGGGGCTTTGATCGCTTTCGACACGACAGCCGCTTCCGCCACGTAATCAGACATCAAGCGCCTGCCGAATCCGCCCCCGATGCGAGTCGGATGAATCGTGATTCCCGATGCCGGGATGCCTGTCGCTTTTGAAACAATCGTTCGCGCTGACATAGGCATCTGCATCGGCCCCCATATCTCGCATCGCCCGTCGCGCACATCGGCCACGCAATTGACCGGCTCCATCGCGACGTGCGCCAGAAACGGAGCCTCATATATGGCTTCGAGTTGGGTGGCTGATTGTTTCAATGCCTGTTCGACATCACCCGCCGCGCGAATGGTTTTGCCCGGTTTGTTGATCGCTTCCTGAAACTGCCTGCGAAGCCACGCGCTACTTTCATCGCGATGCGGCCCTTCGTCCCAGGTCACACTCAAGGCTTCTCGACCTTTCATCGCGGCCCATGTCGAATTTGCGACTACGGCAACACCCGACCGCAAGTGCGTTGGATTGTCCAGTCCTTCGATTTGAACGACGTGACGAACACCCGGAACTCGACGCGCGCGACTGTCGTCAAAGCTGGACGGCTTTCCGCCGAAGACGGGTGATTTTTCGATGACTGCATAAAGCATCCCCGGAACCTTCACGTCCAATCCGTAAAGCGGGCGGCCCGTGACTATGGCTTCATTGTCAACGCCTTTCACGTGCGTGCCGATGATGCGAAACTGTTTCGGGTCTTTCAGAGCAGGCTGTTGTTTGGGTACGGGCAACTGAGCCGCATGTCGCGCAAGACTGCCATAGCTTATCTTGCGGCCCGACGGGCGATGAACGATCTGGCTGCTCAAAGCGAAGCAAGTCTCTTTTTGAACATTCCACATTTGCGCTGCAGCCAGTATCAACATTTCGCGCGCGACGGCTCCGGCTATTCGCAGATTATCCCAGTCACCAGTTATGCTATCGCTTCCGCCGGTTCCTTGCCCGCCGTAAATTTTTTCATCGAGGTCTGCCTGTTGGACTTTGACCTTTGACCAATCGGCTTCCAATTCTTCGGCTATGATCATCGGCATTGAAGTCTTGATGCCCTCTCCGATGTCAGGATTTTTGGACCAGATAGAGATGGTGTTATCTGGATCAATTTTGATGAATCCGTTAGGCGCAAACGATTCGGGGTCGGCTTTGGCTGAACCAGACTTCGGCAAATGAAGGCTTACGACAAGGCCGCCCGCTGCTGTCGCGCTCACTCGGAGAAAACTGCGCCGGTCAATCGTAAATCGGTTTTTCATTTTCGGCTCCTGCTGATTTCGATAGCGCGACGCACGGCCTGTCGAATCCTGAGATATGTTCCGCACCGGCAGATATTGCCCGACATCGCTTGCTCGATTTCCTGATCTGACGGGTTGGGGTTTCGAGCCAGCAATGATGCTGCCGACATGATTTGACCCGCCTGACAATAGCCGCATTGAGGCACGTCCGTTTCAGCCCACGCCAACTGAACAGGGTGACGGCCATCGCGCGACAGCCCTTCTATTGTCGTGATTTTTTTTCCGGCAACCGATGAAACAGGCATAGAGCAGGAGCGATTTGCGACTCCGTTAATGTGCGCAGTGCAGGCTCCGCAGAATCCTTCGCCGCAGCCGAACTTCGTGCCGACAAGATTTAGTTGATCGCGCAAGACCCACAACAAAGGCGTATCCGGGTCTGCTTCGACAGTCCTGGCTGCGCCGTTTATGGTCAGCTTTATCCTCGCCATGAATATTGATTACTCCTCGTCGGAAAATGCGGGCACACTACTACTGTTATTCATGAAAGCATTTTATGCGATTGCGCGAAAGGCCGATGTTTAATTGTGACGAAACGACGCAATGTTGTGATGAAACGCACTAAATCATTCCCGCGCGAGACACGCCAGCAGGCTCAGTGTTATTAACCACAAAGGGGTAAGTGGTTTTTTAAGTGAAATTCTCGCGCGAATCCTATACAATCCGAACCGCTATCGGCGCACACATCCCCCATCCACCAGATCACCGATGGCATCAGTTAAATTGAGTGTGAGCGCAACCGGGTTAAGACCTTATGCGCGCGAGAACCTTATCCACACTAGAAAAGCGAGCGCCATTATCAATGCGCTTGAACCGAAGTCTAAACCAGTGGCCAAGTCTGCGCCGACCGGAGAAGCATCTTGGCTCGCAACTTTGCCATCTCGATCTGATGGCGATTTGCGAACATTGGTGCAGGCTCCGGGGTCTTCGCCTGGGTCGCAGACGCAATAGGCGCAACCGCATTTGCACCAAGCCGCGCCGCCGATCACGTGACCGGCGATGGCTACCGGCGCGAAGGGAGCAGGGCTATTGTTAACAGACGAGGCCAACAAGGGCAGAGCGGCCATGATGAACAGACAGGCAAGTATCCTTTTCAAACTAGAAACCTCCGTTTTGCCAGGCGCAGGGCTGGCATTCTCAGGGTGATTTTTGATACTGCAATCTTCAGGCAGTTATAGTAGAATGCGGTCGGTTGAGGAGACGAAAACTCGCCCTAACCGCCACGCATCAAGGCGACTATAAAAGAGTTGATTCGGATGCAGCCGGGCTGCGAGTAAGCCTTATCCTCGCAGCCTCATCCAAACCAGAAAAGCGAGCGCGAGCAGCATCGTTCCTGCGCCAAAGTCGAAATCCGAAGTAGACGCTTTGCCGACCGGAGAAGCGCTTTGATCGAACGACCTATCAGATTTTTTTGGAATCGGATTGATGCTGTTGGTACAGGCTCCAGGCGTTTCGCCTGGGTCGCAGAAACAGCTCGCGCAACCGCATTGGCACCAGACGCCGCCGCCCAGATTGGTATGACCGGCTAAAGCGACCGATGCGAACGGAGCAGGGTTGTGAGCAGTTGAGGCCAGCAATGGAAAAGCGGCCACGATGAAGAGGCAGGCAAGAGACATTTTAAGTTTCATTTTTTCCTCCAGAAGCGGCAATTCTTTGGCGCTGCAAGATACTTCCGCGCAAGGTTCTTACTATCAAAGACTGGCTTGTTTTTTGTCGTATCGCTGCATATACACAATAGACAATTATGAATCTCTGGGTAGACAGCTTGCAGACATCGCCCACCATGCCTATCTCATAAGACAGGAGGACTTGGTAGAACAGGCAAGTCAGATGATGCTTGCCTTGCCAATATCGAGAGAGCTAAAAAGAGTTGCTCAATACTATCAAGCTCGCCGCACAATGCGAAAAGGCAATATTGATAGTGCTCGCAAACTGCTTGAAGGTGTAATAGCAGAAGCTACACCGCGCTACAGAGCAAGAGCCTTGCTTACAATCGGCGCAACATATTATGAGCGCGGCGAAATAGATTCGACTCTGCCGTTTTACATTGCAGCAGGAAAGGCTGCAACGGACTGCGACCTTTTGACACTTGCTGAGTCTCAACAGATGATCGCTGTTGTTCGCAGCCTTCACGGCGATCACAAGCAGGCACTCGATGACCTTGAACGGTTGTTTCCACTGATTCGATACATAAGCAAGCACTACCCTACGGCGTACTACAATTTCCTCAACAGTTTTGCCATAGAACTCAGCGAAGTCGGGCGTATTGATGAAGCTCGACGTGTGTGTCAGATTACACTTGCCTCTCCGTTCTCTGCGGCTTATCCAAACTGGTTAGAAACTCGTAACGAACTTGAAGCGAAACGCACTTCTGCAACGCCTTCAATCGTTGCTGTCAGCGCCGCTCTTGAACCTGCCCCCTCCAGGCAAGTCCAAAAATCGCGCGACTTCAAGCCGGTGTGCTTGCTCGCATTCATCCCATCTGCGGGCGAAAAAACTTCTGTTCAAACATCAATTGCGATTGCCGTCACAGCAATCGCGCATCTTGAAATCTCTGCAAACATTCTTGATCGGGTGCGCCACTCGATTATTCCTCGCGGCCCTCCCGTTCGGCTCTGAACTCTTTCGCCACCCTTAACTGGCAATAATTCTGGAGTGGGCCGCCGTTGACCCTGACAGCCCACTTTGTCCAAACACGCGCGGGCGTGTCAGGATTTGTGTGCCTAAAACATGCCCGAACGCTAAAGGAGCGGCATGAGTATAACAAAAAAGGAAGCCACTGAATCAAGAAAACTACTCGCTTTCAAACAGCGACCGAAATCAAGAGAGTTCCCGCTTGTTGATGGCCTGACAGACAGGCGCATAACTTGGCCTGAAAATGCCAGCGGCCTTGTCGTGACCAGACAACAACTCGAAGACTTCATCGGCAACCAGACGCTGTATCAAGCACAGGCTACGGCAAAGCGTTTCATCGTTATAGCCGCCGCTGCTCAACAGATTGCCAGAGGCAAGAACAAAGAATTGAACTGGCGGCTGATTCGCTACGTCGCAAGCGAAGACGATAGCGCGGGCTGCCAGCAAATGATGAAAGCGATGCTTTCGGCAATCGTGCAAGGAGAAGAGGGGATAGCGGCAGCCTGCTTGACGACAATACACCTGCTGGATTTCGGGTTCGAGTATATGACGAGTTGCAACAGAGGATTGATTTACGAAGACAGCCTCAAACGAATGATGCAAGCGACTGAAAGGCGCAATTGATGACTGTGCAGTTGTAGGGGCAGGGC
>DATEKX010000531.1:0-2897 GCA_035277165.1 Blastocatellia bacterium
AGCAGGATGTCAACCAGCCAAGAGAGTCGGAAGCCAAGTTGCCGAATTCGCGGCTCGGGAAAAAAAGATAATCGGATTCGTCGCGCGCGAGCGGCAATAGCCCAAGCTGAGTGAGTCTGGTGTCAGGGTCTACGATTAAAAACTCTCCGCGCTCAAGCCCATCCGTCAATTCTCGGACAACGTCGAGGAGATCAAGCCAGCTCAACAACCTTTCAATCGTAGTTCCCGCGCGGCGGTAACCGATCTCTTTGAATGAGAGCCGACTATCGCCGCCGAAAAGCTCTGTAGCCTTTCGCCCGCCGACAAGCACAACTTCCGCGTTTGGAAATTCGCGCTTCATTCGCTCGATGATGACGCTCGTGATCGCTACGTCAGCGCCAAGCGTTACGCGCGAAAGCACAATAATGCGACGCACACTCGACTTTGAATTGCGCAGGCTGTCGGGAGCTTGCCTGTGTCTTAAGCTTTCGGCGCGAGCGATTAAATCCGTTTCGCTTTCGAGATTAAAGCTTGTGAGCGCGTGATCAATTGCACGGCCTCGCTCAGTCGCGCGACAGTGTTGTATGACTTGAGCAAACACGCGGTTGTAGAGAGTCACGGCAGCCGCATCGAACGAATCGGCCAGTCGCTCTATCAGTGACGTGAAAAAGGCTCCTGTAGCCAGTTCTGCGACTTCAATGGTTTCCGAAGCCGCAAGCTCCGCGAGTCTCGAAATATTTTCGCGCAGGTAGACACCCGACGAATGGAATTCGCTCAGAAATTCCGAAACGAGTTGCCGGGGGTCGTGCTCTGATGTGTATTGCGTTGCGTCGTTCATCATTAGACCGGAGGCTGATTATCCCAACAGCCGTGACGGGTGACAAGTGATGGGCGGGCCTGCATGCCGCGTCGCGCTGACGGCATTGATTCGATGGCCGGATGAGCGTAGGATTTATGCCGCAACAATCATGTTAGCAACTAGTCCCTAAAGGAGATCACCGATGAAAAGGACACTGATTTACCTGGCCGTTACGCTGATGGCCATGAGCTTGTCTTTCGCAGTTTCGGCGCGTAGCGACAAGGAAGTCACGATCAAAGGCGAGGTCGTTGATCAACCTTGCTTTGAAGGCAAAAAAGAAGCTGGCAGAGGCGAAACTCACAAAGCTTGCGCTTTGTCATGCGCCAAGCGCGGCAATCAATTGGCAATCGTCGAAGACGGGTCGAACGCCATCTACTCGATCACTGGCGATTATTCTGCGAACAAGAACGAGAAGCTGATCCCGTTCGTCGCAGAAATGGTAGAAGTGAAAGGCACGGTCACAGAAAAAGACGGCAAGAAGATGCTGGCCGTGACTTCGATTAAGAAAATAGAAACGAAATAACCTCACCGACAACAGTAGCAGGAAGAAATATCACGCCCTGTTTTTTCTTCCTGCTGCTGTTGTTCTCACACCTTCCTCCTGTAATTAAAAACGAACCACCGGCGAGCGAGTGCGTTTTCAATCCTGACAGCGTTACGGCTGTGACGGTTCTGGCCGATTCAATCTTCATTTGCGAGGAAGGTAGTTATGCGTGTCAAGCTCTTTACTTTTGCCCTCGTGTTCTCTCTAGTCAGTTCAGGTTTTGCAACTAACAAAAACTCTTTAAACTCGTTTGCGCGCAAAGCCGCTTCTGCCAATTCATCGGAATCTGCGGAAGCAGTCAACGCATTGCGCGCGGAAGGCGCACCCGGTCTCGAAGCATTCCTGAACGAGTACGCCGCCGAGTTGAATTACAGACGACTTGAACTGGCCGCAACGAAGCCGCAAGCAGCAAGCCCTTCGTGGCAACGCATCAGCGCGGCGCTCGATCAGATTTGCCAACAACGCGATTGCTACGCTTCCGAGTTGTACTGGCACACGGATTTGGAGAAAGCGAAAGCTGCTGCGCGTGCCACAGGGAAGCCCATACTTTCGCTCAGGCTATTAGGCAAGCTCGACGAAGAACTCAGTTGCGCAAACAGCCGATTCTTTCGCATCACGCTTTACGCCAACGAGCAGGTGTCAAAGCTTTTGCGCGAGCGATTCATCCTTCACTGGCAATCCGTGCGGCCTGTTCCGAAAGTCACAATTGATTTCGGTGATGGGAGAAAGCTTGAGCGCACACTTACAGGCAACAGCATTCACTATATTTTAGACAGCGACGCACGGCCCATTGATGCGCTGCCCGGACTGTACGGCTCTGGAGCCTTCCTGCGCGAGCTTACACGCGCCGAAGCATTTTTATCTCAGTGTCGCGATGCGAAGACGACTCAGGAACGCGCAGCGCTGTTGCGCCAGTATCACAGCGCTCGCGTCAAAGAACTTGATAGCGCGTGGGCGGCAGACATCGCCAAAGCTCGTGTAGTTAATCCTCCGTCGAAAGACGCCGTGAAGACGAATGAAGGAACAGCGAAGCCGCCGCGCGCAGAAGTAGCTGCCCTCGCAGCACGCACCAAGGTAATAATCGCCGAGCGCCCTGTGCTGCGCGGCATCTCGACAGATCCGAAATTGCTTGATCCGAAAGCCGAAGACGCAGCGTGGGCAAAGATCGCAGCGCTTCATCTTGAAGATGCGCGGCTCGATCAATCGAGTCGTGCATTGATGCGCGCCAAGAGCATGAGCCGATACGCAAATCCTGACGCGCTGAACCGCGCAGTGAGCGACTTTGAGCGCGTCATAGCAGAAGACACTGTGCGCAACGAATATATGTTGCGCCGCCAGATTCACGAATGGTTTGCTGGCCTGATTGCGACAGGCGATGTCGATGCATTGAATGAAAAGGTCTATGCGGAGTTGTTTCTCACGCCTTCATCGGACAAGTGGCTTGGGCTTTTCCCCGAAGAAGGTTACACAGCCATAGAAAACGACGGCGTTCGCAAATAGAAAAAAACTTGTAGG
>DATEKX010000532.1:0-3555 GCA_035277165.1 Blastocatellia bacterium
AGTGCAATAACGATCTTGTAAACCTCGCCTGCCATGCTCAATGGCTTTAACCGGGTTGGTTATCACTTTCTCAACCCGGCAAACGGCCTTATAATGTCGCTCTCCGTATCTCCGCAAGTTGTTAAGCAAAGCCGTTTGAAAATAGAAAACGAATAAAGCGAGGTGAATAATGCTTACTGCACTGAAGCGATCTCTTGCTGTTCTGCTGCTTCTGCATATGCCGTTGGGCTACGCTGCACTTGCCCAGGTGAATGCTGCCAGCCTCACGGGGCTGATCACCGATACAACAGGCGCCGTGGTTCCCGGAGCAACAATCACGGCCATCAACACAGCAACTAACGTCGAACAAACGACCAAGAGCGATTCTTCCGGCTACTTCACTTTTCCGAGCCTCCCTATCGGAGTCTATCAACTCACGGTAGAGACGCAGGGATTCAAGAAATCCATACGCAACGGCGTCGCTTTGCAGGTCGGGCAAAAAGCGCGCATTGATTTCGTGCTTGAGATCGGACAGGTTTCAGAATCCGTCTCGGTAACATCCAGCGCGCCATTGCTCACGACTCAGGACGCTATAACGGGAACTAACTTTGAAAACCGCATAGTGCGCGACCTCCCCTTGAGCATACGCAACTGGGATGATCTGTTGAGCCTTGTCGCAGGCGTTCAAAATGATCGCTACACCGAAGAAGGCGGCGGCACGGCAGCCGGACGCACAGGCGGCGCAAACGTTCATGGCGTGCGTTCGCTGCAAAACAATTTCGTGCTTGACGGCGTTGACAACAATTCGATTTCGACCAATGTGCAGGAGTTGACTACACAGGTAGCGCGACCATCGGTTGATTCGATCAACGAATTCAAAGTCAGCACGAATCCTTACAACGCCGAAAATGGTCGCAGCCCCGGCGCGCTCGTCAGTGTCACGACCAAAAGCGGCACGAACAGTTTTCACGGAACTGTTTACGAGTTTCACCGCAATCGCATTTTCGATGCGAACAGCTTTTTTCTCAATCGCGCAGGGCGTCCGCGAGGGCAGAATATTCAGAATCAGTTTGGCGGCAACCTCGGCGGGCCGATTATGAAAAACAAAGCGTTCTTCTTCTTCAACTATGAGGGAACGCGAATTCGCAAAGGCGCGACGCGCATAGGCAATGTGCCGCTCGCAAACGAATTGATCGGCGACTTTTCGGCAGAAGCCGCAGCGCGCAACCAGACCGTTTATGGGCCGATCATTGATCGCGTCGGCGATTGCGTAGGCAAGAATCAGCCGTTTCCGAATAATCAAATTCCGGCGCGATGCATTGACCCGGTTGCGGCAAAAATTCTGAGTCTGTTGCCGCCGTCGAACATAACGCCGGATTCCGGGCCGCTTAACATCAACAACTTCGTCCGCCAGCCTAACATCATCGATGACACAGACAGCTATACGACTCGCGGCGACTGGCAGGCAGATGACAATAACAGCGTGTTCATCCGCTACACATATTCCGACCGTTTTCGCTTTGTGCCGGGCACATTCGGCGGCATCGTTGATGGCACTTCGACATCGGCGTTCGGCAGGCTCTCGATGAAAGCGCATTCGGCAGCCATCGCATGGAATCACATCTTCAGCCCGCGACTCGTCAACGAATTTCGATTAGGTTGGGGGCGCAACATATCGCGCGGCGTGCAAGACCCGTTCGGGCAGAACACGCTTGCCGAGTTCGGCATCAAAGGAGTTCCCGATAGCCCCATCTTCAGCGGCGGACTACCCGGCATCGTCGTTCAAGCGCGCGGCGGCACGTTGCAAATAGGCGGCGGCAGCGGCGTTGATCGAATAGGCTCGCCCGACTTTCTGCCAAAGTTTCAAATCACCAACCAGTTTCAATGGTTCGACGCCATCAGTTTAACCTTCGGCGCGCACCAGATGAAATTCGGAGTGGATTTGCGAGCGCCGATGCGCAACATCTTTCTAGATGTGCCGGGACTTCGCGGGTCGCTCACGTTCGACGGGCAGCGCACGGGCAACGGGCTTGCGGATTTTCTGCTCGGCTATCCGTCGGGCGCGCAATTGTCTAACCTTGCGGTCGTAGATCAACGTTTGTGGATGTACTCGAATTTCTTTCAGGATGATTGGAAGATCACGCCGCGCCTGACAGTAAACATCGGGCTGCGTTACGACTTTGCGACGTGGCCTTATGAAGGCGCAGACCGGATCACGAACTTCGACCCGAAGACCGGGCAGACATTCACGCCTGAAAATTCGCCTTACGGTAAGAGCCTCATCCAGTCAGACAAAAACAATTTTGCGCCGCGCTTAGGCATAGCGTTTCAACTCGATTCCAAGACCGTCCTGCGCACGGGTTATGGCCGGTTCTACATGTTGTTTGAGCGCGCAGGCAGCGAAGATCAACTCGGACTCAACCTGCCGTGGCTGGTCAACAACGTAGTTAGCGCGACTTCGACCGCCACGACCGTAAACGATATGCGGTTGCGCACAGGCTTCAACCTCTCGCTTAATCCGAGCGCCGTCAATCCGGCGACGGTGAGAATACGAGCCGTCAACCCCGAAGCAAAAGCGCCGAGCGTAGATCAATGGAATCTGGGCATACAACGATTACTGCCGGGAGACATGGTCGTGACGTTCGATTACGTTGGCACTAAGGGGACGCATCTTTCCGTGCTGCGCAATCTGAATCAACAATTCTTCAATGCCGATGGCACGGGCACGGGAATCATTCCCTATCCGCAGTTCGGCCCGATTGAATTTCGTGACAACGGAGGCAATTCAATCTATCACGGCGGCGAAGCGACGCTTGAAAAGCGGTTCAGTCATGGGTTGTCGTTCCACGCGGCTTACACTTATTCAAAGTCCATTGATGAAGCGATGGAACATTTGTTCAGCGGCGGCTCGAACAGCTTCATGCAGGACTCACGCGACCGCAGGCAGCAGCGTGGCCGCAGCGACTTCGATTATCGCCACCGTTTTGCCGCCGGGTATGCTTATGATCTTCCGTTCGGGAAAGGGCGCGAGTTCTTCACCGAAGGCCCGTTGGCTCACGCCTTAGGCGATTGGAGATTCAGCGGTCTCGTCAATACGCATTCGGGGCGGCCTTTCACAGTGTTTGCAGGAACGAACAACGGGCTTGTCGGCAATCGCGGCGGACTGGCAAACGCAGTAGCCGATTGTTTATCTGACGGCACGCTGCACGGAGATGTCCGTACTATAGACATCTGGTTCAATCCGAATTCTTATGCAGTGCCTACGCCTGCGCGGCTTGGCACTTGCGGACGCAATACGCTGGACGGGCCGGGATATTCGAATGTCGATTTCGCGCTGGCGCGTTCATTCAAGTACTTCGGCGAAAATCGCAGCCTTGAGTTTCGATGGGAAGTTTTCAATGCATTCAATCACGCACAGTTCGGATTGCCTGAGCGCAACCGGGCGAGCACTGCTGTGGGCAGAATTTCGACGCTCGCAGGAGACCCGCGTGTTATGCAGTTTGCGATGAAGTTCTATTTCTGATCGTCTGACTTTTGATTTTAGTTGCAGACTTCTAGCCTGCGATTTCAGGTAGG
>DATEKX010000533.1:0-4043 GCA_035277165.1 Blastocatellia bacterium
TGGATGGGCCTTTAGTCAATTACCTGAGCTTCGATTTGCGACCGGACAATGACACGGACACTTTCGTACTGGAAGCGCGCTACGGCCCGATGCGCGCATCTGCCGAGACTAAAGTTCCATTCCTCGCGCCGCACGAGCACAAATAAATTGCTTGTGAAAGTTTGCGGTTTAGAAGCGGCCTTTGGCAATCAAGGGCCGCTTCTAAACGCATAAGAAATCGTCTTTGCAGAAGCCCTACTTCGCTGGCACGACAGCCAGCGTCAAGTCAGCGCTCAGGCCGGGCAGTGCGCGCGGGTTTTGACGGAAAGCCGTCTCTACGCGCACGCGATCGCGAACGTAATTAAAAAGTTCCCCAGCCGTAATCAACCTATCGCCATTGGCATCTGCTCCGCCTCGAAACCCGTCAAGCAATGCGAGAGTGAAGATACCGTGGCCGCCGCCCCATTGATCGCTTTCCTGTGAAACCTCGCTCACGTCCGAAGATGTCAGTATAGCTCTGCCCGCTTCTTTATAAAGTTTTTGAGCGTAGAGGTTCGTGAGATTATTCTCCAGCCCGCGAGTCTGCACCAGTTTTTCACCGCTCAAGCCTGCGCTGTGACAGGTGTCTACGAAGACCAGCACGCGCTCGGCTCTTACGCCGTGCTCCAGCGTCTCTTTCAACTCATCCATTGGCAGAGCGGTGCCGGGCATATTCGCAACCTTCGTATCATGCATAAGAAAGTAGAGATTCTGTGGAGCATAGGGGTCGGGCGCGCCGTGCCCTGCAATGAATATGAATATCAGATCATTCGGCCCCGCTTTTGGCAGAAAGCTTTTGAGCGCCGCGCGAACTCCTTCAATCGTGGCCTGCTCGTTCTCCAAATAGAGAATATCTGACGGAGAAAACCCGCCACCTTCGCGCCGCTGAAGAAAATCGCGCATGGAGCGCGCATCGGCATCAGCATACACGAGATTATTGAGGCCGCCTTCGTGATAATTGTAGCGGGATACTCCGATCACCAGAGCGAACTTGCGCCCGCTGAAGCGCGACGACACAGCGGCTTCGCGCCTGCGCACGGGAATCAAAACCCTCGTAACATTGCCCGCCTGATCTTTAGCTTCGACCACCACCGAGGACGAATCTCCAGAGATTGTCATTGTGCGGTCGAAAGCCATTTCACCCGAAACAGTTGAAGCCGCAGGGCGCACAACCAGACCTCGCGTTCCGGTAGCAAGTGAAAGCGGCGCTGGCTGACCGTTGATCGTTATCGAGGCCACTGAGCCTGAGTCGTCACTGACCACACCACGGACGCGAGCGGTGGCCGTAGCGCCTGTCATTTGCACTGCGGTCTTAGGCTCGATCAGGTAAACGGTAGGAGGCTGGCGGTCGCTGCCCTGTGACAATGCGATGTTCTCGATCATCGCGCCTTGAGATGAAGCATCGCCAGCGCCCTTGCCTCCTGCCAGCAAAACATAGGAAGCATAATAAGAGCGATTGTTTCTGTCAGTCGCGCTGATCTCCACGACGTTTTTGCCAGGGCGAAATCGAAACAGGTGAGGTTTGCTGTCAATGTCGCATGTCACGATGTAGCCATCGCGTCCTGCCCGAGTGTTTTGAATTGTTCCGGCAGACTCTCCGTTTATGAACGTGTGAATCTTGCCGTAGTTGATCGAATCGGAGAACGGTCTCCGCACCAGAAGCCGTATAGTGTGAATTTCGGGAGTGGGAATGACAGCCTCCGGCGCGGTGATAGAAACATTGCCGATGTCGGGCAATTCCAGTACGAACGGGTCGCGCATTGATCCGCTCTGCGTTGATTGTGACAAAACAGTCCAGGCGGGGCTGGATATAAGGGCTAATGCGACTGATGCAAAGAGAGCTTTCGTGAGTTTGCGCATAGGGATTCTCATTGCGGATTGAAGAGTGCGAATTTCGAGAAAACTTAAAATCCACACTCTTCAATCCGCGTCTTTCACGGGCGGCCTTTCGGGCGCGGTTTCGTCGTATCGGCTGGCGTTGCAGGAATCGTCTCCACAGGGCGCGGGGCGTTTCCGGCAGCGGTGTTGATCGGGTCTATGTTTTTCGTCGAGACATTCGTCGCCGGTCTTGCCGCCCACGACATCTCGCCCGCTTCCTGCATGTAGTCATAGATGACATTCATGTTTGGCGGAAGCGCGCCGCCGTGCTCGCGCTGGTAGATGCTGACGTATTCTTTAAGGCTGGTGATAATCTCGGCAGTCTGCGACTGATCCTTGCCTTCGATTACGGCAAGAGCGCGATGCAGGTGAGCTTCGGGCAGCACGCGTCGTTTGTCCAGTTCGATTGCCCGAACGATTTCGGCCAGTGCGCGCGATTTCTCAGCCGCGTTGCGCGCAGTAAGTTTCATAACCTTGCCGTAATAGAGATGAGCGTTAGGATCATTGGAACGAATCCTGAGCGATTCTTCCAAATTGTCACGCGCCATCTGGAACATATCATACTCGTAAGCCCGGATGCCGTTATCGCGTTTGAGTTCAGCCATCAGCGCCTCGAACTCGGCAGTGCTTCCGATCAATTCTCCGGCATCAAGCTTCGCATTCATGTCAGCAGACATGCTGCCGCTGATCGCCTTCTCTGCTGCGCCAGCGCGGTTCGCAGCGTCGCGCGAGGGGTCTAGACCTTTGCTGGGGTCGCTCGACTTCGCAGCGGATGGTTGGGCGGACTGCTGCGCGCCGAGAGTTGTCGCGCCTACATACAAAGCCGCAGTCGGCGCTATGCGGAATGTGTTTACCACTTGAGCGACTTGAATGCTGCGGTCAACGATTCGAGCAGGGTCGCCCATGAATCCCAGACCTACTCGCCTGTCGCGCTGCGACGTGCGCTGAAGAGCGGTATAAAACTTTGGCACCTCGCGCGGGTCGTAGCTGCGGTCGAGCATATATTTCAGGCCGAGTTGATCGGCTTCGTCCTCCTGAGCTTTGTCCCATGAGACGGCTGCATTCGGCACAACGAATTTAAGTATCGAAGGGGCTATCGAAGAGACTATGGAACCGGCAAAGAAAGCATTCGAGAGAGACCCGGATGAGGCTCCTGCGATGCCCATTGTGGCGACGGTTGCCACCGCGCCAATTATGGAACGCTTCTTCTGCTGCTTCTCGTTCCATCTATCTATGCCTTTCAAAACCAGCACGTCCTCGTGCCAATGATCTCTTTCGACATGCGCTATTTCGTGGCCGAGGATATAGGCCAACTGCGCTTCGTTGTCTATTAGCGAGAGCAGGCCCGATGAAACATAGATTGTGCCCGTCGAAAGCGAGCGCGCTTCGGGAATTGGGTTCAACGTGACTTTGAAGGCATAGAGTCGAGTTGAATCTTTCGGGACGATCGAATGACCGACACGGTTCACGTAATCCTGCACCAACGGGTTGTCATAAAGCGCATCTAAAGAACGTGCGCTATCGCTGTCACGCAACAGGCGCTCGAACCTTTCATCTCCCAGCCTGCGCGTGTTGATTTGGTATGCGAAATTGCTGTGCTCGCGCTGCTTGTGGCGATAAGCGTCTTCCACTTCGTCGCGGAACTCAGGCTCTTTGGAGTACAACTCCTCGCTGAATCGTTTGATTTCCTGATATTTGCGTTCCTGTTTAGTAGGCTTATCGCTTTCGTCTTTTTTATCATCCTTGTTTTCTTTCTTGTCCTTCTTGCCTTTATCCTTATCTTTGCCTTCATCGCTCTGGCGAACCGGGGCCAGACGGCCAGCGCCGGTCATCGCAGACAACGGCGTCGAAGCAAGTAAAGTCAAAACCAGAAAGCAAGCTGTCATAGGGCAACGGATACTTTTAATCATTTTGAGACTCCTTTATACGGTTAGCTGATGGTGCGAGAGTTAGATTACCAGCGTGATTTGTCTTGATGACCTTGGAACTGATCGTGAAGCGCCAGTTCTGTTTTCTTCCAGCACCTTGTTAGAAATCGAAGCGCGCATTAAATAACAAGAGTGAACACAAAAGTCAATCAAAAACTCTGCGACTTCGGTTACGAATTTTCAGTCATTGCTCATAACACACGAGATTATATCCCCTGC
>DATEKX010000534.1:0-5344 GCA_035277165.1 Blastocatellia bacterium
GCGATCTGCTTGCTGTCCGGCGACCAGCAGAACATTTCGCCCGCTTTTGACAGAAAGAAATTGCTGCGCTCCCACAGCGTGATCATGCGCGTTTCGCGCGACGCAACATCAACTATCCAGATCGCAGATTTGCCGTCGCGGTTCGACGCGAAGGCGATCTTCTTTCCATCGGGCGACCATCGCGGCGTTGAATCGTTTGCTTCGCCGGTCGTCAATTGTGCAGGTTGCCCGCCATTTGTTGGAACGAGCCAGAGGTTCGATGTGGAACTGTTTTTTTCTCTATTGGTCGAAGACATTATGTAAACGATAGTCGCTCCGTCAGGCGACAATCGCGCGTCGCCAACATCTTTGATTGCGAACAGATCATCAGGCGCAGGAGCGTGTTTTGCCTGAACGATGATTGCCAGAATGCTTATGATCGCAAAAGCCAATGCAAGATGTTTTTTCATAATAAACTCCACTCATCCTATACTGTGTTGAAGTTCGCTGTCGTAGTCTGTCGGCTCTGTTGAGACCTGCTCGCCTCGAAACGCCATCTTGATAAAAGGCGGAGCCACCAGCGTCGTTACAACAGCCATAGCGACTGCCACTGCGTAGAGCGTGCTGTTGCCCGTCATCGCAAGCCCGATTTGCGCAACGACTATTCCGACTTCGCCGCGCGGTATCATCCCCACGCCGACCTGAAGAGCGCGGCGCTTGCCCATGCTCAATGCTCCGAGTCCGCATCCCACAAACTTTGTCAGCACCGCAAGCGCGATGACTACCCCCGAAAGCAGCAATGCTTCCGATGAAAGAAATATTTTTAAATCGAGTTTCATCCCGATGGCAATCAGAAAGAACGGCGTCAAGAACTCTGTGAGCGCCTGTGACTGGCTGTGCAGCCTTGTGCCGTCCGATGCTTCAGATAGCGCGACGCCCGCCAGAAAAGCTCCGATGATCCCCGCTATGCCGATCAGGTTTGCGACCGCCGCAAGGCCGAAGCACAACACCAGCGCGAAGATGAACAGAGAGTGATTTATCTTGAGGTCTCTGACAGGCTGTTTCACGCGCTTGATGACGCGTGCTCCCACAGTGATCGTAAACAGAGTGAATCCTACAGCCAGCACAGCCGTGAGCGCAATATGAAGATAATTTACGTGGCCTTCTGCGAGACTGCTGACGACTGCAAGCACGAGCAGCCCTATCACATCATCAATCACTGCCGCTGCAAGTATGACCTGGCTCGCCTGCGCCGTGATCAATCCCATGTGAGACAGCACTCGCGCAGTTATGCCGACCGATGTTGCGACCATCGCTGCGCCTAAGAATATCGCTTCAATCCACGTGTATCCGGGCCACAGAGACAACAATCCCCACCCGGCAATAAATGGCACGATGACCCCGAGCACTGCGACGATCAATGCAGTGCCTCCGACTTTGAATATGTCGCTTGGGCGAGTCTCAAGCCCGACCGTGAAGAGCAGGAATATGATACCGATTTCGGCCAATGCATCCATCACATCTGTCGGCTGCACCCAGTTCAGCACGGCTGGCCCGATGATTATGCCTGCCAGTATCTCGCCGACCACAGCCGGTTGACGGATGCGCTCGAACGCTTCGGCCATCAGCTTGGCTGCAATCAACGCGATGAACAGCGCCAGCAGAACTTTGCGGTGATCTGCCGCAGCATCAAGCAGGAGAAAGTTGAAGCCGGGTATTTCCAAATCTTTTCCTCTGTCCGTTGATTGACTACATCAATATAGCGATACATCCAATATCGAAGCAATGGCAATAAGATAGAGTCTATCTTAATCCTCAGACTGCCATTTCAAAATCACTCTCAGAACAAACCGCTTCGCTTGAGCGTAGCTCTGATAGGTGACAGCCTGACTGTTGGAGCATTCAGGCTGTATAATTGTTTTGAAGTTATGCGTTATCAACCGAATTCGATTCTTGCAATAGACGCATCGCCGTTCGGGCGATCAATTGCCTTGCTGCCTGTTGTGCGGTCACTGAGAGCCGCGCTGCCTAATGCATACATCGCCGTTGCCACTTCAACCGGGACGTGCGAGTTATTGACAGCCGTCGGCCTTGTTGATGAAGCGGTTGATCTGGGCGTCATCAAGTCATCGGATGGCGGAGCCGGGAGCGCTGTCAAAAGGTTCGCTCAACTCTTTCAGCGAGCGCGACGACGCGATTACGATCTGGTGTTGGATTTTGCGCCGCGACTTGAAACGCAGATGCTTTCTCGGCTAGTGGTGCGTGCGCGCACGATCACGCCTTCGCGACTGCCTCACATAATCGAGATGCTGCTTGGCGGTTCAAACCGAACGCCTGATTATGAAAACGTCCTCAAACAGATCGGAGTTAACGGCGGCGACACGCGGATTGCCATCTCGTTGCCCGATGAAGAACACGCGCAGTTCGAGCGACTGCTTGAGCGAAAAGGCTCGCGCGGAGGCGAACCGATAATCGTGCTCTATGCTGCTGGAAACGGATGGCCTGTCGAATCATTTGGGGAAATCGGCCAGCGGCTCGCTAATAACTTCGGAGCGCGAGTAATCGCCGTTGACGAGCCTTCGGATAAATCCTTCACAGAATCGGCGAGCGCGCTGTTGCCTCAAACGGCCATCAAACTCGCAAGCCCGCGCGCGCTTGAGCTTGCCGCAGCCATCGCTCGCGCAAGCCTGATCGTCACGGACGAGCCGGGGCTTGCGCGGATGGCTGCCGATATGGGAACTCCGGTTATCGAGATAGCCGAAGCGCACGGCAAATCGCGTTTAGCAAAATCTCATCGCGTGGTTCAAGGCTCGTCGCGCGCGCGCGTTGGGACCGACGAGGTTTACGAAATTGCCTGCGAGGTGATTCAATACAGTCGCAGCGCTTCATTATTTCATAGTTGAAGAACGAAAATTCTGAGAAACTCGACAATACCGTCATGGGGTTCTCGACTTTGAAAGATTGTTGTATAATCTCAAGTGCAGGGTCTAAGTAATTCGCACCGCATCTGAAATTGAGTAGCATAAGGCATTCTTAAAAAATCTAAGGAGGGGCCATGAAAAACCTACTCTTGCTGGTGGGAGTGATTGGACTAGGTATCGGGTCTTGGTTCATCTATAAATATCTGTACCCGGCGACTGGTGTTGCGGCAGAAAAATCTGATCTGTTAATTGGCGGCGCTTTCTTCGTAGTCGCGCTCGCCTGTTTATTCGCCTTCTTCTATCAGAAATTCAAAGAGGAAGGGGATCAGGACATAAGTATCACCAAATTCTGATGTCCTGTACTGCGAAAGCAGCCACAACAATTCAGACAATGCCAGAGGTGACCGGCACAGAGCGCTATGACTGGTCAGTAAATGTCGTTTCTGTTTATGCGGGAAATTTGATGCAATTGCTATTTCTTCTTTTCTCAAACGAGAGTCAGGTGACCCGCAAGAGATTTCGGCGGAAGCCGTTCACTCTGAAATTCGTGTAAAAACGGCGACATCAAAATCCCTGCCTTAGCGGTCAGCATCCGACTAGGGCAGGGATTGTTCCATATGAAATCTTATGACTCGACTCTTAATAAGCCTTTTTCTGTAAGCTTCAGTTCTCCGAAATTTCCGTCTTCAACGGCAGCGGGTTTGATGACCCATACATCTCCGCCCGAAGGATTTTCGCAGTCGTAATAGTTTTGGTAATAAGTAAAATAATCCTGCTTGGTTGAAAAAAAGTCTACTTTGGGAAAGACGAAGTAGCGCTGCCCCGGTCTTCTAGCATCTCCGACCATCAGGAATATTCCCTCTGTCGTTCTTGTAAAAATCCCCTCTCTGAGCGGCTCTGGCTTGATGATTTCAATATCCGCGTTGATGCTGTGGAGGTGTGCTATGCACTCGCTTACCGGCGCGGGATAGGAAAACTCATTTTCGACCTCCTGATAGGGTTGAGTCCTTGTTTGCTTACTGTCAGCCTTCATTTGCGAGCCGGAATCGGTCACTGGGGGGCGATAAGCTTTTGGATCTTGATGGTCATCCATGTTTTTTGCAGACTTGATTCTATTCAACGTAGCCGTGTTATTGTCTATCTTTGTTTTTATGTTTTCAAGGGTTGCCTGCATGTCTCGAAGTCGTTGTTCGTAGGTGCTGTTGAGCTTTCCAGAATTGCCTTTCCCTCTTTTTTCAGTCTCTGTGGCCTTGCCAGAGCCATCTTTCAGCGCCGTTTGCAAATTTCCAATCTGACTCCTGATGTCGTTAATAGTGCCCAATTGTGAGTCGACGCTCTTTTGTATTTCGACCATGTTTTTATTCATGTAGTACAAATAGAGGCCCATGCAAGGCATGACTATGACAAACACAAATGGGAAAATAACGGAATAGAATAACATCCATCGCCCATTCATGTCGGTTATCGTAAAGAAAGAAGCTATCGCTACAAGGGATGCGATCAACCCTATTATGAAGAGCGTTCTTGACTTCATGTCTTGCCCCTTACCGAGTGTAGCTGTCGTTTGCTTTCGCCAGTTCATTAAGAAAAGTATGATCGTCATCCTCCGGGTAGAGTATCTTCGATATGAAGTAATTGATTGGCGATGCGCCGATCATCGTGTTCTCGACGTAAGCGCGGCTTCTGCATAGTTCGCCGTTTATCTTGGCCCACATGTGACCGGGCAAAGGGTCCTCGTCAGGATGTGAGTTGTTACCGAGAATTGTGAATATATCCAAGATCGGGTCGAGAGGGTTCTCGAACTGGTCCGGCTGGTCGAAAGACAATCTGTTTATATCGCCTCTGAAGTTGAGCTTGCCTTTCAAGCTGTCGTGCCCCCATCGCTCGTGCCAATGGACGGTCACAGCAGGCAGGTCATTGACGCGAAAACCTTTCAACGTTATCCCCGCATACGCCTTGGTCTTTTCTCGATTCGGTTCGCGCGCCTTCAATGCCCCAAGCGCGACAGTCGTCTTAGATTTGGCGAGCTCCGCTTCGTTGAGAAGTATGATATCCGAGATCTTCAGGTCCTGAATTCTTTTCCTGTCCTCCTTATGCTCTTCTCCTTCAGGGATCATCTCGATTATTCGTTTCTTCAGCACCTGAAGAATGCTTTCGGCTTCCTCTTTCAACTCATCAACGTTTCGCTTGAACTCGGCAAACAGCATAAGTCCCCAGGCATTTCCGCCTAGTATCAGCCTTATACCCGTATTAAGCCTGACATTCTTTTCGTCCATCACGACGGCGCAGGCTTGCAGGAGCGAATAGGCGATAATATGCCTGAAAAACAGCGCCGTCCGGTAGCGTTGGTAAGAGGGCCGCCCCATGGTTCTGCGGACTATAGTTCGCTCTCTATCACTGAATGTGGGATCATTAAGAGTATTGACTTGCAATGAGTAAAAAGT
>DATEKX010000535.1:0-4225 GCA_035277165.1 Blastocatellia bacterium
GCGAAGCAGGCGTCAGCATGTAGCCCAGAGCATTAGCTCTGGGTCAAACCGCAGCCCTCCCGGCTCTCAGCCCGTGTAACGGGCGACAGAATCTCCTATCTGCTGTCGCCCGCTTCGCGGGCTTATGTAGAATCTTTCGCTCGCATACCCACATCTTTCAGATGTGGGCTTTATGCCGACACCCGCTTCGCGGGTTGTATGCTTTCATCAATACTTCTTGCTGACACCCGCTTCGCGGGTTTAATGCCTGCGTTAATGATTCTACAAGCGCGATTACACTTTCTTGTTAGACTTCAAGTCGTAGCCGACCTTGATCGGGCCGCCCAGCGTGCCGTCCGGCTTCTGCTCTTTGTACTCGACTTCGATCTTGGCGTAGTTGAGCGATATCTGGTCATTCGGAATGACGCTTCCATTGCTCGCGCCGCCAGTCTGGTACGAAGATACAAGCAGATCGCTGAACGTGTATTTCAGGAACTCCTGCTGCTCTTTACCCGCCTTGCGGCAAGTGAGAATGGCAGACTTGATGTGTTCGCCGGTCGCGCAAGCGAGCAACAATTTCGGGGTGGCCTTGTTCACCTTCATCACAAAGTGGAAGTCCTGCATCTGCACTTTGCCAGCGCCGCCGCCGCCGCCAACTGACATCGTTCCGCTTTGCGATTCGCCCCAGGACCAGGACTCCACATCAATCTCGTTCTTGTGCTTGGAGTCCGCGCTCTCTCCCTGAATTCCGTCAAGCTTCAAAAAATAATCAACAACAGCCATTTCTAATTTCCTCCATCAAAGATTTAATCGGTTGAGAAGCAAAACGTATCTGCTTCGAGTTGTTTCCATTTCGTAGGGGCAGGGCTTGTCCCTGCCCGAATCGCCGCAGGCGATGACAGAATTCAACAAATGATAATTCAATCATCATCGAGCTTCGCTCGATCCGGGCAGGGACAAGCCCTGCCCCTACAGCTAACCCACAAACTAACCTCTTGCCGAAGCTGGCAATTCAGCCACCAGCCTGAGCGACACCGTCAACTCGTCGAGTTGGAAGTGAGGGCGTAAAAACGCAATCGCTTTATAAGCGCCGGGCTTGCCGGGCACTTCAGCCACTTCGACCTTCGCCTCTCTCAACGGATACTGTGCCTTCACAGCCGGTGAAGCCGTGTCGTCCGGCGTCACGTAATGCGTTATCCACTGATTGAGGAAATACTCACAATCCTTGCGAGACATGAAGCTTCCGATCTTGTCGCGCATCATTGCTTTCAGATAATGAGCAAAACGCGAGACTGCAAAGATGTACTGCAGTTGCGTCGAAAGCCGCGCGTTGGCATTCGCAGAATCGAGGTCATACTTCTTCGCCTTCTGCGCCGACTGCGCGCCGAAGAAAGCCGCATAGTCTGTATTCTTGCAATGGACGAGCGGGATGAAACCAAGATCAGAAAACTCTTTCTCGCGCCTGTCAGTGATGGAAATTTCCGTCGGGCACTTGAGCGCGATTTCGCCTTCATCCGTTCTGAAAGTGTGGAACGGCAATCCTTGAACCAGGCCGCCGCCTTCGACGCCGCGTATAGCCACACACCAGTTGTGGAGCGCGAACGCTTCGGTCAGCCGCGTGCCGAAAGAGTATGCGGCGTTGCCCCACAGATATTTCTTGTGGTCTGTGCCGTCCACATCTTCTTCAAAGTTGAAGGTTTCGGTCGGCTGAGTCTCCTGCCCGTAAGGCAAACGCATCAGCGTGTGCGGGAGGCACAATCCTACATAGCGTGAATCTTCCGACTCGCGGAACGAGCGCCACTTCAAATACTCTGTGCGGTCGAATATCTTGGCAAGGTCTCGCACTTCGACCAGATCGCTGAACGTGTCCCACCCAAAGAGGTGGGGCGAGGCTGCTGATACGAACGGCGCGTGAGCGGCAGCGGCGACGTTCGAGATTCTTTCAAGCATCGCCATGTCTTGCGGGTGATTGCTGAACTCGTAATCGCCTATGAGTGCGCCGAAGGGCGCGCCGCCGAACGTGCCGAACTCTTCCTCGTATATCTTCTTGAACATCGCCGACTGATCGAACTCGATGGCTTTTTCAAGGTCTTTGCCGAGGTCTTTTTTCGAGACGTTCATGACCTTGATCTTGAGCATCGTGCTCGTCTCTGATTCAAAGACCAGATGATGGAGCCCGCGCCACGAGCCTTCGAGTTTCTGAAACTCTTCGGCGTGCATGATCTCGTTGAGTTGCGCCGTGAGCAGGCGATCAATCTCTGCGATGCGAGTGACGATGGAGGCTTCCATATCGCGGCCCATAACCAGTTGGCCTTCCATCACGTCCTGCACAAACTGGCCGATCATATCTCTTGCGCGCTCGACCTGAAGCTCATCGCGACCGAGCCGACCTTCGGTTAATATCTTGCTGAGAAGATCGTCGCCTTGCGCTTCCTGAGTCACGACCGTTTCAACACTCTTAGTTGGTTGCTTCCTAGTCATTTCTCTCCTCCTTCTGCTCGCCGACTTCCGCAGTTCCGTTTGACGAACCGACTTCGAGTCCGAGCACCTGGCTCAACTGCTTCTGCGCGCCAGAGTTTGTGATGACTTCGTTCAGCAGTTCTTCGAGCTTGTCATTGCCGTCCATCTTCGACAGCAGATCGGACAAACGCTTTCTGGCTTCGACCAGCTTGCGCAGCGGGTCAACCTGCTGGACAAGGTTGTCAGGCTCGAAATCTTCTATGCTGTTGAAGCGAAGCTCGACGCGCATTTTGCTTTCGTCATTGCTGAGCCTGTTATCAACGCGCAAAGCGACACGCGGCTTCATCCCCGCCAGCACCTGATTGAAGTTGTCGCGGTCTACCTCGACGAACTTGCGGTCACGGACGCGCGGCAGGGGTTCTTCGGGCTTGCCGGAGAAGTCGCCCAGCACGCCGACCACGAAAGGCAATTCTTTCAACTCAATCGCGCCGCCGATCTCTACGTCATAAGTTATGTGCACGCGAGGCGGGCGCACTCGATCAAGCTTGTGTTGTAAACTCTCTTTCTTGGGCATACAAAATATCTCCTTTTAAACTAATTGCGGTCGGTCGCTCGGTTGCTCTCCAACCCGCTTTCTAAAAATTCAAACTCTCGATTCACGAACAGGCTCCGCAGGGGCGGTTATGTACGAGCCTGACTTATTCATCGCTGCTGCTGCCGCTCCATTCAGATTTGAGTCCAAGTGTTTCGCGCAACTGCCCCAGCACACCGCCGTCTTTGATCACATCTTCGAGCCACGACTCCAGAGGCATCTGCCCCCACCTGATGGCCCGTTCGACCAGATAAGCGACGGGGCTGTGCGGTTCAGTCACGCGAAAGTAATCAGCAACTTCACTGAGCCGTCTGAAAGCATCCTGTCTTGCTCTGATGGAGCCGTTTGTACCTGTCGTGTTGTAACCGGCTCCACTTTCGTCGCCGTCGCTTTCGCTTGATATGTTCTGTTCCAACTCGTCGGGGTAAGGTTCGGATATGTGTTTCTCTTTAACGATATTGCCGATGAGCGAACGAATAACGTCGAGCGTTTTCCTCAGATCGCCTAGTCCCGGCGTCTGTCGCCCGAACTTCTCGTCCATCACCTGATCGAGCGATTGATACTCGGCCCAGCATTCATCGAGCAGCGCGTACAGTTCTTCAAAGAAGGCGCGGCGTGTCGCTTTTTTCGCTTTCGCCCAATCATCTGTAGTGAGCCTGCGCTCTTCGGCGATTTGCGCCTTCATCGCATCTATGCGTTCAATCTGTTCGCTGCTTAAAGCAGAGAGGTCTTCGGGAATATCAAACTGCTTTGAATCTTCGTATTGTGTATAAGAGAAATTCGCGCCGTTTCCAGTGCTCGTGACTTGCACATCTTTGATGGCGATAGCCGTTTGCCTGTCCATGAATGCAAGCGCGTTGGCCCGCGCGTCCAGATCGCCTTCATCTATCTCAGGGTAGATCGTGTCCCAGAACTGTTCGTGCAGCCCTCGCATAATTTTGAGGCTGTCTCGCAAGCCTGAAAGCCCGTGCAGTTTCACTAACGCTTCGGCAAGCCACGCGCATATCTGCAAGTCTTTGGTTTTGTCCGTCAACGCTTCGGTTGAGAGGGTAAAGACCTGCCGCCAGTCCGCTATTTTCAGATCACGCTTCCAGTCGCCCTGCTCAAGGTCGTCATCGGCGCGGCGCGCTTCGCGTATCTCGTCGTGCACGCCGGAGTATTGCAAGTTCTCGCCCGCAGGGTTTTCGTCCGAGA
>DATEKX010000536.1:0-8395 GCA_035277165.1 Blastocatellia bacterium
TTGAGGCTATGAGTGATGAGCAGATAGACGCGCTCGCGAGGTGTTGCCCTGATGAGCTTAATGTAGTTATTCGGGCGATGTCTGACGAAGAATTAAGAGCCGTCGCAGAAATGAGGTTATGCGTATGGTATCCCGGCTACAAGGAAGATTGGACAGGATAGAGCAACAGGCCGCGCCGAATCTTGAGCGCCGAAGATCGCGCTTGATTGAGATTAATAAGCTGCGCGCTTACATCAAGCCTGATCTTGATGGCGTAATGGAGATTGCGGAGTATTGCGAGCTTTCAAATCCGATTGAGCTTCGCGAGCAGATCGAAAGCGACTGGATAGAGCAAGAGTTATTGATATTTGCCGAATACAGCGAGCGGTTCGGGAATGTTGAGAAGACAGAAGAAAATATGACTGAGGCAATAGTCGAATCAGACATTAAGTTCTATCGGGAGATTTATGGCCGCGAGTATTCGCGGGATGACGTATTGCAGCCGCGCGCATTAACACAGCGAGTCAGGGAAGACATGAGCAATAGAGTTCAGGTGAGCGAGTCGGAAGCAGCGCAAGAAATAATCAGGAGTGAAGCCACGCGCGCCGAAAGGGTGAAAAAGCATACTGATGCTTTCGCGGCATTCATCGCGGGGCAAGAGTCGCGCATACCTGACTGGACATTTGACGACTCGCCTAACCTTGCGGCCTGATGATATGGGATTAATTTTCAGCACAACTCGAAAGCCAAAAGCGGCGCAGCACAAGCCAGAACAATGTGCTGCGCTTGATGCGCTCTTAAGACAATACCGGGCCGGGATTGATGCAATCAGCTACAGTACAAGAGAGGCGGTCATTAAAGCCGAATGGCTAATATATCTCAGCCTGCTACGGGTGCAGGGCATCGCCACGAATGCGGCCAGCGAGCGCAGATTGCAAGTCAAGCGACTGGCGCGGCATATCGGGCACACTCTGACGATTGATGACGCGCGAAAGGCTTACGGCGAGCTTGATGTTTTGCTGGTCGAACTCATCACGGCTGATCTTGAGGCTATGCAGAAGCCAGGCCCGCCAAGAAAGAAGCGGTATCCGTTCCAGACAAAGCCAGCAAAGTTTCGACTGCGTTTATAATTCGGCATGACACAAAATGACACAAAAAATCAGCCATCGGCGACCTTGCGAATGTCAGTAAATGTCAGTGAAAAGCCGCTGCTTTCCTTTACTGACCTTTACAGGGCCATTACGGATGTGCCTCTCCGCTTTCACTTAACGCACACAAATGGAATCACTTAGGCCGAATTGCGAAAAAAGGGCGTAAAGGAAAAAGCGGGCGCGCAAACCGAACAAAGTGGACACCTGAAAAAGAGAGGCAAACCGCACAAACTTTACACCTAAAAAAGGGGCGAGCCGGACATGGGAGTAAAAAGGTTAAACGGCGCAAATGCAATCAATAGCCCTTTTTCAATGTCCGGCTTCTGTTCGCTTTTGGAGTGATGCCAAGTTCACAAAAGTTCACATGAAATTGCAGTAAATTGCAGTGAAAATGGCTGCGTGCGAATCAGCGCACGCTTAAAAAAGCGAAGTTGGAACAAGTTGGAACTAAAAAAAAGGAGTCGCGCGAAGGGTGTACGGATGTTCGTACACTAAAAAAAGGATTCCAGCGGGGAGTGTTTCAATATTGGAACACTTAAAAAAAGAATTCGGGGTGTAGCAATATTGCTACCTTAAAAAAAAGGCGGGACTATGAGCGCAAACATTCGCACAACACAAGTAATCGAAGCGAAAGACGCATTTATGCGCGCCATCGTAGATGCTGCTCGAAACTTTGACCGCGAGCAGGCGCATGGTCTTGTGAGTGGCTTAATGTCTGACCTGTGGAACGAAGCAGAGCGAAAGGTATTAAGATTGCCCGCGAAAGCTACAGATGTGCGCCGTGAAGCGCAAACAGGGCAAATTCAAGGGCGGGGCGATTGAGGCAAGCCGTTAGACCTCGAAACGCTCTGCGGTCAATTCTGCGCGTTCAAGGGGCAAATCTGGCCGGTTGAAATCTCATGAGTTGAAATCCCGATTGAATAATCATGGATTGAATATTTGGGAGTTGCATAACATGGGTTGCATAATCGTGATAGAATCCCGCGCGTTATGAATATAAAGCCTCTGGCGCTCTTGCTCTGCTTTGTGATCATGCCAGCGACGGCGACGGCACAAAGGCGCACGCGGCCAGCTACCGCGAAAGCCGCGCCATCTGACAGGCCACCCGCATGGCCGCTTCAACTCGGCACACGCTGGCGCACGTCGCTAGAAGCCGAAAGCTACATCACGCTCAGAAACGATCATCCGACCGCAAGCATAAAAGAAATCACTGGCGCGGTGTTTTTACTTGATGCGAAAACTCACGAAGACGCGGGCGGGCCTGCGTTCTGGACTTTTCAATTCTCGAAACCGATTGCGCCCGGATCGGCGGGCAATGCCGCGCTCGCACTTGATGACAAGTTGCTCGAAATGAAGTGCGCCAAGTTTAGTTATGAGCCTTTCAAGAATTCCGTCAACTCCGGTTTCTTCTCAGGAAAGACATGCACGAAGCAAATCTTTCTGATTGATATTCGGCGCATCAAATATGCCGATGGCTCAATCTGGGAGCCGACCGGCAAATGATCGCGCTTCCCTTCCCTACTGCTTTGGCTGACAGGTGATGTTCTTCAGATCCGCGCTCGCCTTGCATTCGACCAGCGCGGCCCATTTCGAGCCGTCGCTGAATGAGATTTCCGTCAATTGAACGAGCACGATGGCGCGGCCCGGCATGAGTGCTTTCGGGTGAGACTCTGCGCTGCGGGTGATGCGTGAATCTGCTTTTGCCGTTTGTCCTGGCTTGACGGTCTGATCGTCGGATAGAAAAAGCGTGTCGTGTAGCTGCCTGCGCTGCTCATCGTAAACATCAAGCCGCCATTCGACCTTGCTGATTGTGCGCGCGTCGCTGTTGCGAATATGGAGAATCGAGCGCAAGCCGGTAAATGTCCCTTTGATTTCTGATGACTGGATCATCACCGGCGCGGCGGTGCTTTCGCCCGATGCTATTATCTCCGAAGTGTAGCCACGCAGCGCAGGCGGCTTCACTCTGAGCAATTGAGCGATGCCCGGATGTTGCGCGTAGAGGGCGGGGCAAAGGGTAAGAAGGAAAGCGAAGACAATGGCTTTTTTCATTCGCGGGCCTCCGTTCGGAATAGACGCGGGATTCTAGCATGCATGACAAGCAAAGCCATTGCTCGCAATAATCCCGCGCAACCTCTTGCGAACCTTGCGGAGTTTATAAACTCTCTACCCATGCGGTCAGATCGGCGCATTTGATTCTAACGCTACCATGCGGCCCGTCAGTCGTGTAGGGCAACTGCTTTTCAGCCATCGCGCGCCTTAGCTTGGCTTCCGAGTAGCCCGATACTTCTTTCGCTTCGTCAAAGCTCAGGCTCATTTTATTGTTGATGAGAACAGGCCCGCGCGAGGCGGTGAGCGCGAGCGCAAGCGCCTGCACTGCCTGATTGCTCGCAATAGGATTTGCGGAGCTTGTTTGAAGCGCGAGCGTTGGCCGCTGTTGATAGCCATCGGTTGACGATGCGAGGTTTTCTTTCAACGCCAAGACTTCGGCCCGGTCATACTGCGCCTTTTTGCCGCGTTGACCTTTTACATACCTCACACTGAGCTTGCTTTGCTGTTGATAGAGTTCGACCGTGCGAATCTTACAGCCAAGAATTTCGGCGGCTTCTTCTTTCGAGACTAAATCAGACGATGCGGTTTCATCGGTCATGGGCTTACCTCGCAAAAGTATTTTCGGGGCTTTGTTATACCACGCCTGGAATAAACTTGCAAAACTCCTTGCGGGGCTGTGCGCGTTTATTGCGAGCTATGATATACTCGCGGCTGACACAACACGACTCGCGCTAACCTGCTGGCGACGGTTAGCCGGGACAGGGGAATGATCCTGAATTCCCTTGCGCGGGTCGCTATCAAATCAGGGGCAGTCAAAACAGGAGGACTGCACAGATGCGACGACGCACAATATTTGGCAGCGGGCTTTCCCACGAGCAGGAATTTTACGGCGTTCCCTGCGCGAACCCTGACAACAACATTCACCAACTAGCCACACATCAACAGGAATGGGGCGACGAATGCTGGATTTGTCTTTCCAGTTGGGCCGATTCATTGCCCTGGCATCGTAGCGGACTCGACTCAGCGCGATACAACGACGATGGGGCGTTGTTTACTTATCTGCGCTTGCCTGATGAACTCAAAAGCAAGCCGAGATTTTCGGTCACGTATAATAACGTATGGAACGAGCCTGGGGTTGATGGCTATATCAGTGAGCTATTCGGCATAGAGTTAGGAGAATCAAAAGACCCGGATTCATACCCGTATTACAGGCTGAATCGAAAAGAAAAGCCTAACGTTATTATCCCTGTGCTGCGCCAGCGGATTTGTTACGGGCCGCAAATAAAAGACTGCCCAATATTCTTAGAAGTCATTTACAAAGAATTCCGGCGCGAAATCAACTGGCGCGGCCTCGATACTGTGGAGGACATAAGCACGGACGATCTCAAATGGCTCCTACGTGTTATTGATTTATTGCACGGTAAAGAGGGCTTGGGGCCGTTCGATGATTCAATATCCGCGCTCGATAGTCTATCGGCAAAGGCGCGCATTCGACTGAAAGACTTCATCACGGCGGCTGAACGTCTCGCACAGAACGAAAGCAAATTCTCGATACTGAAGCTTTGTAATAACTACGGATGGAGAAAAGGCAAGGCGGCGCAGTCGCGTGATTTGTATTATAAATTTCTGAGTGACATAAAGAGCGAAGGCGGGGCAGAGAAAGCAGAAATGGCTGATAAGGTGATCCGCGAAGCCTTTGCGACCGCAAAGAAAAATAAGAAGGTAGCGGGCGAAACAACAATCGAAACAGTCAACGGGGCTGATTAATCGTACATTTGTACGGCTATTTCCATGTTTGTATCCGTATCTGTTGACAAACCGCGCAGGATTCATACAATCAGGGTTAACCTGATCTTTGATGCTCCAATATCCTGCGGCCTACATTTTGTGGCCTCGACTTTACAGACCACAATGCATGGCGTAGACTGCGGAGCGGAGCGCGAACGCTGTTTGAGCAATCATAACCGGAAATCGGGCAGAAAGAATTAAGGCCCGATGTGGGGTCGCCAAACTCACCACTACCGGGCCTGAATGCTCAATCTCTTTTGACTGTGGATCGAGCGATGAGAAAAAATAAAGTTTCAAATAAACGCCAAGCTGTAAGAAGTCTAGCAGTCTTGGCTTTTGCATTTTGTGACAACTTGTTGCTGTTGTCAACCGGAAGTTTACCGGCTGAATACTTAGGGACTTGATTTAATCCCTTGTTTACGTTCGCAATTTTATGATTTTTTCCCGTCGCTGAATTTAACACAGTCAAAATTGATTAGAGCTAGGCATTCGCGAGTTTGTCTAGCTCGTTTTTTTTTGAATGATGGAAAACGGATTGAAACGATTTCGAGTGAGAGAAGCCAACGATGGCAAGTCGCTGGCTTTCTCGAATTCCGTTGCACTGGCAATGCGACGGCTGGCGTTGGAAGCGAATCACCCAAACTTGGCAGAAAGGATGAATCATGGTCAGTTTACGCGAGTTTCTTTCTTGTAGCAACACCAAAAGTAACTTAATTTCCACCTCTCACGCGCTGCGGATTTTCGCAAGCGCCGACAAGTCAAGCTTCTATCTGCGTATCGCAGACTACAAAACGCGCACTCTCATTCACCTTGATGGCGGCTCGTTGCCTACCTACTACGATGGCCTCGAATGGAACGAAGCGACGGCGCAGCTCTATGCACTCGCTCGCGCGGCTGAGTGGATCAAGAGCAATCGCCCATCGGCGCGCGTTGCTATGACCTGCATGACGGCGCTCGGAAGCCGGAAGCAGGGAAGGGAACGGCGAACATGGGCGGCGTGATTCAGGTTGCGATCAACAGCACAATCAAATACAAGGCTGATCTGAGAACCGACAAGAACGCGGCGCGTAGTCTCACCTATGATTTTGATGTTGTAGCATTGACACCTGAAGAACTGGTCGAGAAGCTGCGCGAGCGGTGCAACATCGCTTGCAATTGCTTTGATGCTGACGGCAACTTTCACAGGCTGGCCGCTAACTTCAAAAGCACATGGGTAATCGGCGTTGACGTAGACAATGACAAAGAGATTACCGTCGCCGGAGAAGACAACAAAAAGAAAAAGATCAAAGTCAAATGTGAGGGCGACGAATACCTGACATTCGAGCAGGCTTTGACTCATCCGATTGTTGAGCGGTTCGGCGGGATCGTTTACACAACGGCAACCCACAAGCCAGAGCATCATAAATTTAGAATTCTTTTCATCCTGGCCGATGCGCTCACAGACCGCGCGCAATTTGAAAAGATCGTGCGCGCTCTGATCTTTATTTTCAAGAGTGATGATTCTTGCAAGGATGCGAGCCGCTTCTATTACGGGCCTGGTGAAAACGGGCAAGTCGTTCTCGTTGGGCATCGCCTGACAGATGAAGGTATAGCGGGTGTCATCGAATATTACGACCTTGCACATGCGCCGCGCGAAGACTGGAAAGAACAGCGGGCCGAAGATGATAAAAAAACGTGGGCCTGGGCAGATGATCCCACAAACGCAGACGAACGGCGCGCGATGTACGGCAGGCTGGCGATTGAAACTGCCGTTCGGATGATTGACGAGTCGAGCGGGCCGCACGGCGACATACATGGCAATAGGCACTCTGCGCGCCTGAGAGCCGCGCGCTTGCTTGGCGGCTATGTGGCGGGCGGGATTCTTCAATACTACGAAGCAAGGAACGCGCTCGCTGATGCCGTCCGAAGCAACACGGATGATTTCACGTATGCGATGAAGACGATTGATGACGGGCTTGCTTATGGGCAAAGTTCGCCCATCAGGTTTGAAGACAAAGAGCGTGAGCGCGAAGCCTACTTTTCATCAAAGCGCCAAAGTTCGCAGACCCAAACGAAGCGCGAGCCGATGAGCGAAAACGAGCGGCAAGAGCGGGCTGAGTTCTGGCGCAGGTCAAGCAATTCACCCGAAGCGTTGGCCGCTGACGTGCTCGGCTCGAAATCCGCAAGGCATCTGCTACAGCTATGGGCGGAAGTTCAATTCACTGATGAAGCCAAAGTATTGATGATCGCATGGGAAGCCTTAGCACAAGGGTGCGAGCAGGTTGATTATCATTATGGCGACCTCTACGAACTGCTTTACAAGTGCGACGGCTCGGAGTTTGAGCAGACCGAAAAAGGGCGAATGCTCAAAAGCTCTTGCCGTCAAAAGCTTGCTGATCGAATCAAGAGATTCGAGGCCGAACAGGAAAGTATAGGAATCACCTTTGCCTATGCGATTCCTGGTCATCTTGACTTGAATGATAACCCCATCCCTTCTCGTGTAACTCTCTACTCGCGCCAGATCGTAGCTGAAGCTTTGGTGATGGCCGAAGACTTGCCCGGCTATGCAAGAGCAAGAAAAGAGACAAGAGCCAAAGCTATTAGAGAGATTGTCCGCGAGAAAACAGGCGTTGCCTATATCAGAAAGCCTCCGAAGAAAAACGACAGGCACAAAAAGATTGCAGATGGTTGGAATCGCATGAAAGGCAACCTTGATGCGACCGTTGCCCGAATGGAAGAACGCGGCGACTCGTTTTGGAGTATTTGCGAAACCGCAATGGAGTTTATTGATTCTCGCATTGTCGAGTACATCAAGCAAAAGGGCAGGGAAGAAGCCGACAGACCTGACCTACCATGTAATGATGGGGTAGGTCAGTCCAAACAGACTACGGCGCGGCCCGGATCGCAACCTGAAGGCGATTTTGACCTGACCTCTAAAATGGCTACAAGTGCCGAAGATACAACAGATGATCATGCACAAAAATCAAGTTTTGTGCAGCAAGTGTGTAAAAATCACACAAAGCCAGTGCCGAGCCAAGCTGAAATCGAATTGTGGGCTATTACATGCGCGAAGTCGCAGGCGAAAGCCGAAACGCTGCACTGGCTGAGAGAGAATGCGCCTGACGCTTTTGATTCCTCAAAATACTCTCAGGCTCAAGATCATCCGTCCTTTGCGGCTGAATATGATAGGCGTTTTGCGTTGCTCTTTTCAGCCGCGCTTGCGGAATGTCCGCAGGGAATAAGCGACCTGGAGCCGAACGCCAAGCCAAAGAGCGAAGCCGCGCCCGAAGTGATCGCCGATGCGTTCAGCAGCCGTGACATTGGGCATGGTGTCACGATGACGGAGCACGCTGATGGCTCAACGGTGATTAGCGGCGGCGTGCTGTCGCATGAGCGACGGGTAGAACGATGGCGAGAGTCTATGGGGTGGCAGTGGGCAGCGATGCGCG
>DATEKX010000537.1:0-2838 GCA_035277165.1 Blastocatellia bacterium
AGAATTGAGCGAAGAAGAGACTTTGCGGTTGCTGCTAAGGCCCGGTTTTTCAACAGCCGATTATGTGTCAGCCGTTTCCGGGCGCGGCGTCGGGCTTGATGCGGTCGAGCGAACGATGCACGAACTGGGCGGCGAAGTTCGCATCTCATCCGAAAAAGATAAGTGGACCAGATTCGAGCTTGCCGTGCCGACTACGCTCGTTTTGATCTCCGCCTTTATCGTGAGGGCGAGCGAATGGCGATACGCGATAAACGTCGGCCAGATAGTCGAACTGCTTTACGTTTCGTCCGACGACATACTCGGGCGCGACGGCAAGAGAAGCGTCGGATGGCGCGGCACACCGATTCCGCTTGTCGAGCTGAAGTATTTGCTCGGACTTGGAGGCGCTCGCGTGTTCGAGCATCAAGCGACAGGCAATGGCGAGCAGGCGGAAAGATTGAATGAATCAAGGTCGCCGTCAAACAGAGTTCCCATCTTTATTACTCGCGCGGTTGACAGGCACATCGCCATTGCCGTCGAGCAATTTGACGAACAGCGTGAGATAATTGTGAAGTCGCTCGGCTTGATGGCGCGCAAGATCAAAGGCGTTGTCGGCGCGGTTGACCTCGAAGGCGGAGACGTTGCGCTCGTGCTTGACCTGCCGAGCCTGTTGGTTTTCCGTAGCATGAGATTGTAAATACGGCGCGAAATCTGTAATGGCTGAAAACAAGAAGTCTCAACGAAAAAGAGCGAAGATCAGGATCGGCCCGATACCGCTTATCTTGCAAACTTCAGAGCCTGCTGATGACAGGATTGATGTTGCTTCGGTTTTGTTATTCGAGATTGGCGGCAAAGCGTTCGCCATCGGAGTTGAGAACACGGAAGGCGTAGTTGATTGCCCGCGAATATCGCCGCTGCCAAGCCCGCCCGATGGAATGGCAGGCGTTGCGAGCGTGCGCGGGCGAATGACTCTTGTGATGGACTTGAGCTTGAAAGCGAACCAGAACGTGGGCAAGTGGCGTCTAATATTAATAAAAGGAGAAGCGCAACTGGGACTGCTTGCGGAGCGCGTCGAAGGCGTAATCGCTCTTGAGGCGGACAAGCTGCGCCAGGTTGATAAAATATCGGCGGCGCGCGAAACCAGTGAAGAGAGCAACTGGCCCGCGCGTTCTTATTTCACCAGTGATGATCGTCGCGTGCCGATTATAGATGTTGAGCGGCTTGTTGAAATATAGCCGCTGATTAAAATGGATCAAGTGAGCACAAGAATAGAAGATGGAATCCGGCAAAGAGGGCCGACGCTCGATGATGCGACTTTTCAACTCCTGAGGCGGCGCATAACCTCTGCGAGCGGCATCTACGTGCTGGGTGACGAGAACTCGCGCTTTTTGCTGGAGCGGAGATTGAGGCCGCGCCTGCGCCAGCGCGGCCTCACATCTTTTGCCGAGTACGAAGCCGCGCTGGATGAAAAGGAATTTGACGCGCTGCTGGATGTCGTAGCAATTCACGAAACGTATTTCTTCAGAGAGAAGCGTCAACTGAAAGTTTTTTCCGAGCAAATCATTCCTGAGCTTGCGCGCTCAAACCGCGCGATCAAGCTATGGAGCGCGGGTTGTTCTACGGGCGAAGAGGCTTACACGATAGCTATGCTGCTGGCCGAGGATGATCTTCTCAACTCTCGCTCGGAAGTCGTAGCAAGCGATTTGAGCAATCGCGTGATCGAATCGGGCAAGCACGCTGTATATGGCGCTTCGAGTTTTAGAACGACCGAACCGCAATTCAAAGAGAGATATTTCGAGGATACCGGGCACGGGTTGTGGCGCGCAAATCAGGCGCTTCGCTCGGTTGTCAGATTCGAGCAATCCAATCTCGTAGGACTCGACGGCTTCGCGTCGCAAAAAACTCTTGCTGTAGACGACGGGTTCGATGTGATCTTTTGTAGAAACGTTTTGATGTACTTCGATGAAGATGCCGTAAAGAAAGCTTTGAAAACCATTCGCTCGCTGCTGAAAGCCGGAGGCTACTTGCTGCTGGGCCATGCCGAATCACTGTTGCCTATAGGAGCGGGCTTCGAGCCTGTTCAAATCGGGCGAGAGCTTGTTCATAGAAAGTAGGAGTTAGGAGAAATGATGAATGATGAAAGATGAGGGATGAACTAAAGAGGAAACGGAAGCCGGATTAAATAGATAATCCTCTGCCGCAATTCATCGTTCATTATTCATCGTTCATCATTTCTCCTAGTTATTATGTATCGCCTTCTGATCGTTGACGATTCGCCGTATTACCGGATGCGGTTCTCCAAGATCTTTGCGCGCTCGAAACAGCTAACCGTAGCTGGCCTTGCCGATGATGGCGACGTTGCGATAAAGCGAATCCTAGAGCTTGAGCCTGACATAGTGTTGCTCGATTTGTTGATGCCAAGGATGGACGGGTTCGGCGTTCTGCGCTGGGTGATGGAAAATCATCCGCTGCCGATAATCGTCTGTAGCTCGTTCAGCGACCGCGACCGCGTGTTCAAAGCTCTGGAACTTGGCGCAGTAGATTTTCTTTTGAAGCCCACGCCGCGCGCAACTCAGATGGCCTCGAACCTCGAACAGCAGATGATACAACGAGTCGAAGAAGCTGCGTGCGCGAAGGCTCTTTCGGCAACGAAGATCAGCCCCGACGCGAAAGCCGCAGCGCTTGCGGCTGAATACGAAGCGCGAGGCGCTGAGGTGGAGTTGATTTGCGTAGCCGCATCAACAGGCGGCCCGGCTGCTATTCAAAAGCTGGTGGCCGACTTGCCCGCCTCTTTATCTGTGCCGATCATCGTCGTGCAGCACATGCCTGCGGGCTTCACGCGCCCTGTTGCCGAACGGC